>CANQJJ010000021.1 GCA_947624215.1 uncultured Clostridia bacterium | reverse complement strand
AAAGAACAAGCAGCGCCCCGTCCGCGCCGCGCCTTTGAGTTGGCGCGCTCCCGTGGGCTTTCAGGGGGGGAAGAGGTAGGGGTTAAGCAGCCCATGCGCTCTAAATACGTCATGTTGAGCTCCGTCGACCGCGCGAGGCTTCTATTTGTGATTCCAAGCGCGACACGAGCCAAAGGCGAAGTAAACATCACCGCATTTTAAGACTAAGGTGACCCTTCGACACGGCTACTTCGCGCGGGGCGCTCGTGTCGATTTTAGTAGCACAAATAGAAACCTCAATCGGTCAGGGTGACGTAATTGGAATGCCTTGGGCGTTTACACGTAGTTCGTTGTGGTAAGCGACGCCCCTCTTGCTGTCCCTGTAAGGGAAAGTGGCGCACTGTCCTTGTGCGCCGAAAGGGTTTCCCTCCTCATCCGCCCCTCATCCGCCCTATGGGCACCTTCCCCAGAAGGGAAGGCAAGGGGGCGCTCACACGAAACTTGGGCGTAGCAAGATTCCTTCGCGGATGAGCAGTTCGTTGAAACTCAAACCGTTGCGGCTCAGAATGACGCGCGCGGGGCGCGCGGGGCGCTTACACGGGCTCTGTCGCCACCCCACCCCCCTACCCCCCTCCCATGGAGGGGGCACGCACGGATTGGGCTTGGTCGCCAAGGGGTCGCTTATACGGGCTTGTCAGGCGTCGGTTTTTTTACCGGGAGAGAGGATGTCAACGGCACCCGCCTGCTGCGAGGCGATCTCTTGGAAATACGCGTCGTTCGTGAAATCGCGCGGGCGCGTGTATTCCCCCCCGAGAGCCTCGATCGCGTATTTCAACTCCTGAAATTCAAGGAAATTGATGTCCTCGCGGTCGATGACCTCCAACAGCGCGGGCAGGGCGCGGGCGTCCCCGTAGGCGGCAAGATAACTCGCGCGCATGGGTAGCTCCTCCCCGCTCGTCTTGAAGGCGTCGAGCAGGATCCCGAAGACGGCGTCGTCCCGCTCTTTGCAACGCGAGAGGATCTCAAGCATCATCTCCGTGCGGACGCCCGCCCTGTAATCGGCGAGGGCGCGCTCCTTGGCAGGATCCGCGTCCGCTTTGAGCTGTTCGCAGACGGTCTCCGCCACGTCCCCGTCGCAGTCCTCCCGCTCGAGCAGGTCAAAATAGGCATGAAACGCCTTGGGAGCCGCCCCGATGAGGTTGACGGCAAAAGTGATGAGCTCGGGATCGCGCTTTTCGAGGAGGCCGATGAGGGCATCCGGGCAATCGCGCCCTTCGAGCTCCCTGCACAGAAAATCAGAAACGGGCACCCCCTCTTCCACGTGCCGCACAAGCGCCTCTACGAGCTCGCCGTCCGTCATGGCGGCATAGTAGCCCTTGGGCGTCGCGCCCGCCTTGGGGATGAAGGTATCGCCAAATTGCTTATACAGCTTGGGGATGAGCGCTTCCCACTGCTTTTCGGTGTATTTTCCCGCATTCAGTTGCATGTACTCCGCGAGCTTTTCGTCAAACAGCCCGTCGAAATCAATGAGTTCCATCCGTCACCTCACATCATCAGTTCGAGTATTCTCTTCGTCGTTGCCTCGTCGGCACCGAACAGGTTGCAGATCTCCGTGATGGAACGCGCCCCGCCCGGGATGCGCGCCTCGCGGTAGATGGCGGCAGAGAGCGCGGCACGGTCTTCCATGTATTCCCAAGCGCCGACCTCCGCCAAAGATTGGTAGACGTCCTCCCCCGCCGTGCACAGTTTGGACTCGCTCGACTCGCCGAGCAGGGCATACTTCGCATATACGTCTGCAAAGGCAAGCAAAAATTGCCCGCTGCACCTCTTGCCGATGTCGAGCTTGTGCGTGAAGATCTCACGGTACAGGTCGCAGATGACCGTGCCGAAGGAGTTCTCCTCGTTGCGGCAGACGAGATCGTGCAAAATGGACAGCTTGACGATGTCGTCCCCGTTGCGGTCGAGCAGGACGGCGCGGAGCATGCTGTCTGCACGGCACCGCATTGCCACCTTGGAGGCGAGCAGCTGCAATTTCTCGTCGTGCCCCTCCATCTCGTCGAAGGAGAGGAAAAAACTCTCGCGGAAGCGTTCCTCCGTCATTTCGATCTCTTGGTCGGCTTCGTCGGCGTTGCCGAGCTCCAAAAGATAGGCCGCAATGGCACGGTATTCCGACTCGGGCAGACGGTAGTAATAGGAGATCTTGACGGGATCGCCGCCCTCCTTGAAGCGGCGCATGCGGGAGAGATACCACGCCGCGACGTATTTGCGCGGATAGAGCAGCGTCAGCGTTTCGAGCGCCTCGATGGCCTCGTCCGTGCGGCCCGTCTGAAATGCCGCCACGGAAAGGAACCACAGCACGTTTTCATCATTGGGAAGCGCCTCCCTCAGCGCGCAGAGCTTTTCGTAGGCCTCGGGATGCAATTCCGTCTCACAGAGGGCGGTCGCGATGCGGTAGAGGTCGTCCGTCCCCTTGACGTCGAGGGCGGCGAGCCTGCGGGCTACGTCCTTGGCCTCCTCCTTCTTCTCCACGGCCCCGAGCACGGCACAGTACGTCGTGAGCACCTGCACGTTGTCGGGATAGCGCTCCATCAGGCGCATGCACTCCTCTTCGGCCCCCGCCTCGTCCCCCATCATGAGGGTGCACATGGCCGAAAGCCCCGCCCCGGAGGCATAGTCCGCACTCGTCTCGGGGATATCCGTAAAGACGTCGCGCGCACCCGCAAGGTCGCCCGCCTTCAGGAGGGAAAGGCCCTCGGCGAGCAGTTCGGGACTGCGTTCTTCCTCGTCGGCATCGTGCACGAGACGGAGCACGGGCGTGTGCGGCTCATCGGGCTCCTCGCCCTCGTCCTCCCCTCCGTAGACGGCGCGGCGGTAGTAATATGCGGACTGCAAGTCGTTGCCCATGTTCATGAAGGCGACGGCAAGCCCCTCGTACCCGTCGGGAAACTCCTCCCGCGCACAGGTATCGAGAAAGCGGAACCACGCGTCCGCCACCAGCGGCCAGAGCTCAAGGGATTCGTAGATGTCTGCGTAGATCTCATAGGCGTCCGCGATGGGCTCGTTCATGCTCTCGCGCTTGTTGAGGATCCTGAGCGCGGCAAAGAGGTCGCCCTCCTCATAGCGCTTTTGGGCGCAGTCGAGCAGGAACTCGTCGCTGAATTCGAGCTTGGTCTCTCCCTTCATGCCTTGTCCCCCCTCTCAAACAGGGCGCGCGTCTCCTCGCGGCCGAAACGGTATGTGGTGTTGCAATAGTGACAGTAGACGGAGATCTCCCCCTCGTCCTCCAAAATGGACTCCGCCTCCTCGCGGCCGAGCGACAAGATAAGGCTCTCGATGCGCTCCCGCGAACAGTGACAATGAAAAGACATCCCCCTACCCGCGGGCATGGGTACCCCGAAACGCGTGAAGATGCCCTCCGCGCCCTCTTCGGCAAAGATGGAGGAAATGCTGCCGTAGCCGCGCATGACCTCCTCGATGCGGTCGAGGATGTCCTCCCCTGCGCCCGGGAGAGGCTGTAAAAACAGGCCGCCAGCGCCGACGCAGGTGCCATCGGTGCCGATGCGGACGCCGAGCGCAATGCCCGTCGGACGCTGTTCGCTCGTCAAAAAGTAGGCGGAGAAGTCCTCTGCGATCTCTCCCGAGACGAGCGCGCTCGTTCCCACGAAGGGAATGCCCTCGCCGTCGTCGCGGATGACCGTGAGCGTGCCCTCCGCACCCGTGAACCCGCCCACGTCGAGCTTGCCGTCGGCACGGGGGGGCAGATCGGCGTCGGGATGCTCGACAAAGCCGCGCATGTGCAGCGCACCGTCGCCCGCGACACAGATCTTGCCGCCGACGCCGTTCCCAGCAATGGTGACGGAGAGCGAGCTCTCATCCTCTTTGAGCCAGCTGCATAGATAGGCAGTTGCGGTTATGGTACGCCCCAACGCTGCGGCGGCGACGGGCGTGAGCGCATGGTGAAGCATGGCCTCGTTGACGAGCGCCGTCGTATCGAGGACGCAGAGGGAAACCCTGCCGCCCCATATCAAAGTCTTATAGATCATGCTCTTTTGCATAGAAAATTCAGTCTGTCGCTCCCCTCTTTGGGTCCGCCGAGGTGCCCCTCGACCCGCAGGAGCTCGAATCCCGCCGCCGCAAGGGCCGAACAGATCGCCTCCTCTTCGTGGATATACTGCGTGTGGAGCTCGTCAAAGCGGTCGAAACGGCCGTCTTTCCCCTTGACGAACAGGGTGACGTTCATCTCCACGCGGTCGGGATAGAGACGGTTGAAGGAGAGATAGGTCACGTCGTCTCGGTCGTCGGCAAAGACAGTATTTGCAAACTTTCCGCGAAGCTTGCAGGGCGAACTCACATCCAGCCAAAAGTATCCGCCCTTTTTCAGCGCGCGGGCGACATGCCGGAATGCGCCTTTGAGCTCGTGCGGGGCGATGTAGTTGAAGCAATCGTTGGGGGAGAGGACGAAATCCACCCGCCCGGGCAGGGAGAAGGTGCGCGCGTCTCCCAAGAGAAAATCGATGGAAAGGCCCTCCTCCGCGGCAAGGCGCGCCCCCTTGGAAAGCATGGGCGCAGAACAGTCCATCGCGGACATGGTATAGCCGTTTTTCGTCAGTATCCGCGAAAATGCCCCGCTGCCGCACCCGAGCTCGAGCCCGCGTTTTCCCGCGCCGAGAGAGGCGAGCCCTTCAATAAAATACTGCGACCATTGTGGATAGCCGCAGTCGTCATTCAGATATTCGAACCATTCGGCAAGATGATCGTAGGCCTGTGCGCACATACTCTCATTTCCGTTTGTTGAGCATTTTGGGTTTTTTGACGGGCTTTTTCTTGCCGTTGCCCTCGGTCTCGTCGCGGATGGCGCGCTCACGCTCTTCGAATTCGCGGTTGTATTCCACATACTGCTCGTCGTTCTTGTGCTCCTCCTCGTATGCCTTGGCGTCTTCCGTCATGATCTCCTTGCTCTCGCGCAGCTTTTGAAGGTCCTCGCGCGAGAAGGATTCGGGCAGCTGGTAGAGCTCGATGTCGTCGTCGATGGGCTTGATGGGACGGGCGACGAGGTAAGACTTGCCCTGTGCGACGATCATGCGGCGGTATTCGCGCATGGCCTCGCTCTCCGAGTCCTCCTCTTCGTCTTTGCCCTGCATCTTGCCGCTCTCCTTGTTGTAGAGCCCGCGGCCCGTGGCGATGCCGAAGTTGGGGTTGACGAACTTATCGAAGGCCCACTGGCAGAAGTCCATCCACACGAGGAAGGTATACGAGAAGCCGAAGAGGGCGAGGACGACGATGCCGATGACGGCGAAGAAGGAGCCGCCGAAGAGGGCAAGGATGATGGGAAGGCCTGCGAGCGCCGCAAAGAAGACGGTCTGCGGGATGGTCCCCACCGTCATGACGACGGCGTTGCGGAAGAGCGCCCACGGGCCCTGCTTATAGCTGATGCCGAGCGAGATCATCCAGATCGTGACGAGCAAAATGAAGACGATGAGGATGTAGCCGAAGGTCTCGGAGGCGATCATCCACCCGCGGGACGCGAGGTTTTGCGCGATGAACAGCTCTGCGAGGTTGGCCATGGTGCGCACCAAGAAGAGCACGAAGCCGAAGATGAGCATGGCCTCCAACACGTTCCAATAGTTGCGCTTGATGCCGCGGGCAAAGTCGTTGGCGACGAAGATGCCCTCCGTCCAGATGAGGTTGCGGATGATGTAGGCGCCGCCCGAGATGCCGATGGCCGCGACGGCAAAGCAAGGAATGAGCAGGCCGAAGAACATGAGGTCCGCCTGCAACACCATGAGCTGGGCAACGCCGACGAGCTGGTCGGGCGGGACGGCGGACACGCCTGCACCGAGGCCGCCTGCAAAGGGAGCCATGATGCCCTCCGACCACAGCCACAGGTAGCGCCAGACGATGACGGCGATCGCGGGGAGGAAGGTGATGAGCATCAGGAGGTTGACGAGCATGAGGCGCCCGAACCTGCCCTTCAGGATATCCCAAAAAAGTGACCAGCGGTTGGTCGGGAGCGTACTGCGCGCATACTCCTCGTCGCGTTCCTTGCCTTCGAGCCAGCGGGCAACCAAACCTTTGTGTTCTCTATCTGCCATATTTTACTCCGATTTTCCGTACAAATTCAGGGTAGAAGACCCATCTTTTCCATTGTAGCACAAACGGGAAAATTTTTCAATGAAAAATCACGATTTTTCTTTACTTTTCACGCGCGCTGTGCTAAAATTATTTTCGTAAACGCGGGACGGCAATGCTGCCCCGCGCATTTCGTACCGGGAGAACTGTATGAAAAAAACATTCAGGGTCGGGATCGTCGGCGCGACGGGCATGGTCGGAAGAAAATTCGTGTCCCTCCTCGAAGGGCATCCGTGGTTTGAGCCCGCGGTTTTGCTTGCAAGCCCTGCGAGCGCGGGGAAGACTTACAAAGAGGCACTTGCCGCTCGCGGCTGCACTCCGCCGCCCTTTGCGGAAGATCTCGTCATACGCGACGCCTCGCGCCCCGAAAAGCTCGCGGGGGAAGTGGACTTCGTCTTCTGCGCCGTCAATCTCCCCAAGGAGCAAACGGCCGCCCTCGAACTCGGATATGCCAAGGCCGAGATCCCCGTCATCTCCAACAATTCCGCGCACCGCTTCACCCCCGACGTGCCCATGGTCATCCCCGAGATCAACCCCGAGCACATCCGCGCCGTCGAAACACAGCGGAAGAGGCTCAAAACAGCGCGGGGATTTATCGCCGTCAAGAGCAACTGCTCCCTGCAATCGTATGTCCCCCTCCTGCACCCGCTGAGAGAGTTCGGCATCCGCGACGTGGCCGTGTGCACCTATCAGGCGGTCTCGGGGGCGGGGAAGACCCTCTCCACCATGCCCGAGATCGAGGACAACGTCATCCCCTATATCGGCGGCGAGGAGGAGAAGAGCGAGCAGGAACCGCTCAAACTCTGGGGGACCTTCGACGGCACCGTCATCCGCCCCGCGGAGAGCCCCCGCATCACGGCCCAGTGTGTGCGCGTCCCCGTCAGCGACGGACACACGGCCGCCGTGTTCGTCTCCTTTGATAGAAGGCCGACGCGGGAGGAGATCCTCACGGCATGGGAGACGTTCGCCGGGGAACCGCAGCGGCTCGCCCTCCCCTCTGCGCCCAAGCAGTTCATCCACTATCTCGGGGAAAAGGACAGACCGCAACCCCGCCTCGACAGAATGTGCGAAGACGGCATGGCCGTCACGGCGGGCAGACTGCGCGGGGACAACGTCTTCGACTGGAAGTTCGTCGGCTGTTCCCACAACACGGTGCGCGGCGCAGCGGGGGGCGCCATCCTCCTCGCCGAACTACTTGCGGCACACGGCTACCTCGGATAAAAAAGTCCTCCGCAAATTTTTATCGCAAGCATTCGTCACATAGCCCCCTGCCCGCGCATAGTATGGTGCAGGGGTTTTTTTATGACGGGATTTTTTCGGGGAAGCGCCACGGCGATGATCACCCCATTCACGGAAGACGGCGTCGATCTCGACAGCCTCGGCGAGATGATCGAATATCAGATCTCGGCGGGAACAAACGCGCTCGTTATCCTCGGGACGACGGGCGAGCCTGCCACCATGTCCGAGACTGAGCGTTCGGAAACCATAAAATACACCGTAAAAAAGGTGCGGGGGCGCGTCAAGACGATCGTCGGGACGGGCAGCAATTGCACGGCGCGGGCGGTCGCTTCGGCACGGCTTGCGGAAGAGCTCGGGGCAGACGGCCTGCTTGCCGTGACCCCCTATTATAATAAGTGCACGCAGGAGGGGCTTTTCGCCTACTACCGCGAGATCTGCGCCGCGGTGAACATCCCCGTCATCGCCTACAACGTCCCCTCGCGCACGGGAGTCGACCTTCTCCCCGCGACGGCGGAAAAGCTCGCGGAGATAGAGAACATGACGGGCATCAAGGAGGCGAGCGGCGACATGGTGCAGATCTTAGACACCCTGCGGCGCACGCGCGGCAAGATGGACGTCTATTCGGGAGACGACGCGCTCAACCTCCCCGTTCTCTGTGCGGGCGGGGCGGGCGTCATTTCCGTTCTCTCCAATCTCGTGCCACGGGCCGTGCGGGAGCTCACGGAGGCCGTCCGTATTTGCGATTTGCGGGAGGCGAC
Source organism: uncultured Clostridia bacterium (assembly GCA_947624215.1). Lineage (GTDB taxonomy): Bacteria > Bacillota > Clostridia > Christensenellales > Borkfalkiaceae > Gallimonas. The sequence continues at coordinate 22,909 of CANQJJ010000021.1, read as the reverse complement.
CTCCCTTGCGGACAGACTATTCCCGCTCGCACGGGCATGCTTTGCGGAGGTCAACCCCATCCCCGTCAAGGAGGGAATGAACTTGCTCGGGTTCCGCGCGGGAACGCCGCGCCCTCCGCTCACCCCTCTCGGGGCAGAAAACCGCCTGCGTCTGATCGATGAAATGCGCGCTTTCGGGCTCGGGGTGAAGGCATGAACATCCTCATTTTCGGGGCCGCGGGGAGGATGGGAAAAGCGGTCGCGGCGTATGCGGAAGAAGCGGGAGAAAATGTGGTATGCGGCGTCGACGTGGCACCCATGTCCGCGAACTACCCCTTGTATCCGCGTTTGGACGAGGTGACGGAGGCGGCCGATGTCTTCCTTGATTTTGCATGCGCGGAGGGCATCGGGGAGAGGCTGGACTTTGCGGCCGCGCGCGGGCTCCCCATCGTGATCGGGACGACGGGGCTCTCTTTCGACGACGAAGAAAGCGTGCGGGCGTGTGCAAGGAGCGTCCCCGTCTTTCGGGCGGGCAATCTCTCGCTCGGGGTCGGGCTGATGTGCGAGCTCGTGAAACGGACTGCCGCAGTATTACAGGATTTTGACATCGAGATCATCGAGCGACACCACAGGGACAAGCGGGACGCTCCTTCCGGGACGGCGCTCATGCTCGCGGAGAGCGTGCGCACGGTGCGGCGGCCGGAATACGTCTTCGGGAGGCGTGGCAACTGCGGGCCGCGGGCAAGAAATGAGATCGGCATCCATGCCGTACGGGGCGGCACGTTGGCGGGAGAGCACGAAGTCCTCTTTGCGGGCGAGGATGAGACGTTCACCCTCTCCCACTCGGCGCGTTCGCGGAAGATCTTTGCAGCGGGGGCCATCCGTGCCGCGCGGTGGCTGGTCACAAAAGAGCCCGGCCTTTACGGAATGCCCGACCTTGTCGCCGACATCTTCGCATGAAGCAAAAAAAGTTGGCCGAATTTTACAAAAATCGCGCATTATCGCTTGACGAAGAGCGCGGTTTTTACTATACTATATGGGTAATGTGAGTTGCTGGTGTAGCTCAGCAGGTAGAGCGCGTCCTTGGTAAGGACGAGGTCGGCGGTCCGAGTCCGCTCATCAGCTCCATGCAAAAAGGGAACGCTTTTGCGTTCCCTTTTTGCATGGGATCATACGCTCCGAATACTTAATAAAAAGTGGGCTTCCCCCTTTCTTGTCAGATGGGTTTGTTGATCTGACAGAGTTTTTCAAACAAAATTTCCTCCTCGGTCGGTTCGTCCTGCACGGCTTCAATGTGTTTGCGCAGAGCAAGCATATCCCTATCGGTGTTGCTTATCACCTCGGCACAGCGTTTGAGTTCCGCGATGATCTTGTCTTGGTCGGGGATAGCTTTTTTGTATTTCATCTGATGTTCGAGGCTTGCCCAAAAGTCCATGGCGATCGTCCGTATCTGGACTTCGACTTTCATATCCCGTTTTTCTTCGGAAAAGAACACGGGAACGCTGACGATGAGATGCAAGCTGCGGTAGCCGTTCGGTTTTGGATCTTTGATATAGTCTTTCCGCTCCAAAAGGGTAATATCGTCCTGCGCCAAAAAGCATTCTGCCAGCTTGTAAATGTCGTCGATGTAGCTGCATACGACGCGTACCCCCGCCATATCATTGAGATTTTGCTCAATGCTCTCGATCGACAAGGGGAGATCTTTCCGTGCAAGTTTGTTGAAAACACTGTCCCTGCTTTTGAGCCGCGTCGTGATATAGCTGATGGGATTCCGTTTGTATTGGCAATTTAATTCCGTGCTCAATACTTCGAATTTTGTCTTGACCTCTTTGATCGCACAGGTGTACATCATTTCAAGTTCGTGAAACTGCGCCATCGAAAGGATCGCTTTTTTTGCTTGTCTTTGAAGGATCTCCCGCAGCTGCTTGTCTTCTACGAGCATTTCGGCGTCCTGCGGTGCAAAGGGCAAAGTAATTTCTTCATCGTTCATTTTTTATACCTCGCATATCATATACACCCAAAACAACAGCGTGAAACAAATTTTTTTGAACTTTCATTCGATTTTTTCAATGCCCGTCGGGTCGGCGGTCCGAGTCCGCTCATTCAGCTCCATGAAAAAAGAGACCTTGGCGTCTCTTTTCTTTGTGCGGTGAAGTTTTGGCGAGCGGCGAAGGCCGGGCTTAACCCGAACCCTCCATGAGCGCACGGACGAGCACCTGCTGCTCTGCGGCTTCGGCAAAAAAATCGCGCGGCAAGTCCCCGCCGATCCGAACGTCGGCCGCGACCCTCCCCTCCCGCAACACGAGGGCGCGGTGAGCGAGCAAGACGGCCTCGCGGACGTCATGCGTGACAAAGATGACGGTGTCTGCGCGCTCCCGCCAGAGCGACGCGACGAGCTCGATGAGCGATTTTTTGAGGGAGAGGTCGAGCGAAGAGAAGGGCTCGTCCATGAGGAGCAGGCCGTGCGGATAGAGGAAGGCGCGAGCGATGGCGACGCGGCGGCGCTCCCCGCCCGAGAGAGAACCGGGATACCGCTTCTGCTTGTCCCCCAGCCCCACCCGTTCGAGCATGGGGCCGATCTTCTTCCACTCCTCCCGCGGGAGCACGAGGCGAAGGTTTTTTTCCACCGTAAGATTGGGGAGAAGTTTGTCGTCCTGAAAGAGATAGGAGACGGGCGGGACCCCCTCCTTGACGCCATCGAAGGGTACCATGTCCGCGATCACGTTGAGGAGAGTCGTCTTTCCCGCACCGCTCTCGCCGAGGATGGCGGTGATTTTCCCCTCTTCGACCGCAAGAGATACGTCGCGCAGTGCATACTTTCCCGCATACTGCTTTGTGATATTTTCCAGCCTCATCTTCTCCACCTCACGATCAAACGATAGACGATCAGGCAGGCCCCTTCGAGCAGGAACCCGACGGCCACGGTGACGAGCGTGAGCGCCATAAGACGGGGCATCGCGACGAACATCTTGGCCTCCTGCATCATGCCGCCGAGGCTTTGGAAGGTGTTCGCGAGCACTTCCCCCGAGACGGTGATCTTGAGCCCCATCGAAAAGATGGACCCTGCCTGCCCGAGAACGGGCGGGGCGACGAGCGGGAGATACATCTTCATGGCGCGCTTCCATGCGGGGATGCGGAAGGCACGCGCGAGGACCCCGTATTCCGCCGTCACTTCGTCGAGGCTCGAGAGCGTTGCGGCGTACACCGCAGGCAGAAGGACGAGCAGGGAGACGATGACGGGCGCGACGCGCGGCGTCGTCCACAGAAGCAGCATCAAAATGACTGCCATGGTCGGGACCGTACGGAGCACGGATACGATGGGAGACAGAAAAGCCCGTACCCATGTCCGAAGGTTGGCCACAAGCGCGAGCAAGATCCCCAAAATCAGCGCCACGAAAAAGGCGACGGCCGTTCTTACAAGCGTCCCGCAAAATGCCGTCCAAAAGGCGGCGTCCGAAAACAGCCCGCCCACCTCTTTGCATGTATCGAAGAAGGAGGGCAGGACGTAGTCATTGCGCACAATGAGGCAGGCGACGACCCAAACCGCGATCACGGTGAGGACCGCCGCCCCCGAAAGCGCTAAATTTTTGAGATACGCGCGCCTCAAATCATCCCTCAGAGAAAGAATTTATCCGCGGGCGCCTTGGCCGACGTGGGGTCGACGGCGATGAGCTTTTGCAGGAAGGCGAGCACGGCCGCCTTGCAGTCCTTCGCGGGCGTATAGCGGACAGAGCACTTCGCCACGACCGCCTTGGTGAGGTTGTTGGCATTGAAGGAGGGCGTGAGCCCCTCGGTGCGCTTGGAGGCGAGCAGCTCGATGAGCTTAGACGGCTCGGCGTTTTTGAGGTAATCCTCGCTGCGGGAAAGCGCGGTCCCGACTTCGTCCAACGCATCCGCATACTGCTCGGCGACGCTGTTTTTGACGACGAGCACGGCCTGCGGATAGCCGCCTTCCCCATAGATGGCCTGCAGATCCCCCGCCTCCTTGAAGGGCTTGGGCGACGAAGCCGTCCCCTTCACCTTGGCGCTTGCCGCGGGCTCGGGAACGAGATAGTAGTCGCAACCGCCCGCCGGCGTCACGTTGTCGGGGGCGAAGGGCACGAGATTGACCTTTTCGGCATCCGCATCCGCCTGCGCGCTCTCGAGCACGGTGAAGGGAATGCCGTTGTCGCTGAGCGTTGCGCGGAGGGTGAGCCCGGGCACGTTGGGGAGCTGGACGACGCCGAGCTTCTTGCCGGCGAGGGTGTTCAAATTGTCCTTGGTGAGCACGGGGTTTTCACCCGTTGTGAGGAAATAGAGGTTGCCGTTGGTGACCGTCCCCGCCATCTTGTACACCTCGCCCGTGCCGAGTTTGAGGGAGGCGGCGTTGAGGGGCAGGATGCAGAAGTCGGCCGCGGGAGCCTCGCCCGTCACATAGCTCACGATGGTGTTCGCGTCGACGACGTGGATGTCATAGGTGAAGGCGTGCGTGGGCTGCGGGTCGGCGGAACGTGCGGCAGTGCCCTTGTCCTCGATGAAGTTTGCAAGGGCGAGCGCGGGAGCACCGTCGGGCGCATAGACGCTCAGCGTGACGGCCTCGGGACCGGCGGGGCCGGGCGTCTTATCGGGGAGGGAGAGCTCGCATGCCCCGAGCGACAGTGTTGCCGCAGCGAGAAGCGCGGCGGTGAAAGCAGCAAACAATTTTTTCATATCTGAACTCCTTAAAAAAGTTTTTTGCGGGTGTAGATCGCGGACATGGTATGCCCGTTTTCGCTCATATATCTTAAACTCTGCCGAAGAGAGAACGCGCCGAGACGCCCTCGAGATTGCCGAGTTTTCCCGTGAGGGCATTGACGACGGGGGGCGGGGCGTCCAAAACGACGGCGAGCACAGAGACATGTTTTTCATGATAAGGAATGCCCATTCTGCCCACGATGTATGCGCCGTATTCGGAAAGATAGGCGTTGACGCGGGGAGCGACGGTGCGGTCTTCCACGATGACGGACAGGACGCAGATGCGGTTTTGGTTTTCTTCCATAAAAAAATCTCCTTCGGCCCAAAGGGCAAAAGGAGACGGGCGGAACATGCTCCGCCGAAAGTTCTTCGTTTCGCCCTTTGCGGTCAGACCTCTCTTCCCGTTCAGGTAGATTTATTATAGCACATTTTGCCGCGCCGGGCAAGCATTTGCAGGGTATTTTCCGCGGGACGCCCAAAAATTATCGTTTTTTTCAAACATTTTTTCTGTTATGTGTTGACAAAACATGAAAAATAGAATATAATCCTAAATGTCGTACGGAAAAATCGGCGGGTCCGCATTGGGGAGCGGGCATGCCGCAAAAGTTATATAAAAGAGGCGCTCCGCTGTTTGGCGGGGCGCCTCTTGTGTTCCGCGGGTCTCAGCCGCGGCGTTTTTTTCTTCTGATGACGATGAACGCGATCGCACCCGCCACGACGGCTGCCCCGCCGAGCGCCCCGAGCAGGATGAAGGCGAGCTTCAGGCTCGGAGAAATGGGCGCGGGCGTCACCGTATCCCCCGCCTCCGGCTCCCCCTCACTGAGCGAGAAGGAGAGTTCCCCGAGGGGCAGGCGGTCACGCGAGAAGGAGTAGGTCTGCCCGTTCTGTTCAAAGAGCAGGTTGCTGTAAGCGAGGCGGTATGGCGTAGCGAGGGAGATATCGAAGGAGGACGGCCCCCAATCCGAGAGCGGGGAGAGCAGGATGTCGTATTGCCAGCGGTTCTCCCCCGCGACGGGGCAGAGGGGCACGGTCACCGTGTTGACGGCACGCCCGCCCGCAGGCACGGTGATGCAATAGATCCCCCAATTCATAAAGGCCTCCGCGCGCAAATTGCAGGGCTTTCCATAGGCCACGCACCCCACCGTGCTGCTTGCAAGCATCTCGGCGAGGCCCGTCTCCCAATCATGCTCGCTCACGCGGAAATCGCCCTCGGGAAGGAAACGGCGCGCATATTCGCCGAACGTCATGGAATAGGGCGCACAATACACGCTCACGGACAGGGGCATGGTGTGCGCAAGGTCTGCATAGACTTTATAGCCGAGGTGCTCGACGTCCTCCCCCGCCACCGTGAAGCCGAGACGGTTTTCGCCCTGTTTCAGCTCGAAGGAGAGCTCGAGACGGCCGTTGACGACCTCGTAGCTCATCGTGTTGCAGGAGAAGACGCGCGTTTCCGTGGGGTCGCAGTCGAAGGTGGCGACGAACATCGGGCGCTTTTTATCGATCCCGCTCAGCGCCTCCTCCGGGAGGTAGACGGAAAACTGATAATCTTTGACGCCGAGGTCCCCGCGATAGAACCGCACGGAGTCCTCTTCGGGGGTCTCCGTCTCCCCGAGTTTGCGAAGGATCTGCCTGACGCCGTTTGTGAGATCGTAGGTCTGGTTGTAGTAGCCGATATAATTTTGCATGGAGATGACGGTTGAGATCTCCTCGCCGCCCAGCCCGAACCGCGGCATGCCCGTATCCTGCCGGCAGGGATATGCAAGCCAAAGCTCGGCATCCTCCGCGGCGGGGTTGTAGAAGACAAATTCGCTCGCCATGGAGCCCGCCTCCTTTTCCCCCTCTTCGGGCAGCTCGCCGATCTCCAAAGAGATGCGCTCACGCTCGAGAAAGACACTGTCTCCCCGCAAAAACATGGGGCCCGAGAGCGTGGCACGCTCCGGATATTTGGTCCCTGCGGACACCCCTTCGGCGCACGGCATGGCTACCATGCCCGCACAGGAGAGCGGAATCGCGAGAAGTATCGCGCCCAATCGCTTCCCCATTGCTCCTATTCCTCCTAATTCTTGCCCGTGGCGTCCAAAGTGCCATCGGGGTCGTCGGGCGGAAGCGGAAATTCCACCCAAAAAATACTTCCCTTGCCCTCCTCCGACGTGACGCCGAAGGGGCAGTTCTGGTGCAACAAAATTTCTTTGACGATGGAGAGCCCGAGCCCCGTCCCCTGCACGGGCCGCTTGTGGGCCTCGCTGCTGCGGTAGTAACGGTCCCAGATGGTGGCCTGTTCCTCCGCGGGGATACCCATGCCCGTGTCCTCCACTTCGAGGCGGGTGCGGTCGCCCCCGTCGAGGAGACGGATGAAGACGCGCTTGTCTTCCCCCGTATAGTTGACGGCATTGCCGATGAGGTTGTAGATGACCTGCTCGATGCGGTCGCGGTCGGCATAGACGTATCTGTCTTCCGAGACTTCCGTCCCGATGACATAGCCCTGCGTCTGCTCCAAATAATCGAAGCGCGCGGCGATCTTATAGACGGTCTCCGAGAGGTTGAAGACAGTCGGCGTGGCACCCATGCCCGCACGCAGCTTGCTCAAATCGAGAACATCGTTGACGAGCGCCGTCAGGCGGTCGGCCTCTGCGATGATGATCTCCGCGTGGGCGTCGCGCTTGGTCTTGTCCTCCCCCGAGATCTCGCGGATCATGGAGGCATACGCCTTGATCATGGTCAGCGGGGTCTTGAAGTCGTGCGAGACGTTGGCGATGAGCTCTTTCTGCATGGCGTCCGTGCGGGAGATCTCGCGGCGGGCATAGTCGAGCGCATCCGAGAGCTCGGAAATCTCGAGGCAATAGTAATCCCGCTTGAAGTCGAGGTCGTATCTCCCCCGTGCAAGCTCCTTGGCGAGCTCGGTGACTTCCGTCACGGGCTTGGTGATGAGCATGGCCACGAACCCGCTCGCGACAAAGGCCAAAACCACCGAGAAGAGCGCCGTGCCGAGAGAGAGCCAGCGCAGGCTTTCCTCAAGAGAATTGAGCTGCGCGACGGACTTGGAGATGTACAAAAAATAGTTCTGCCCGCCCACGGTGACGACGGAGGCATAGGCGATGACGTCCCCCCCGCTGATGACGGTATCGCTCCCGCTCTCATAGATGCGCTCTTTGATCGCCGCGGCGATCTCGGGGTAGCTGTCTTCATCGGCGCCGTCGGAAAAGACGTTGCGCCCGTCGGGGTAGAGGAGCAGGGAACGGACGTCGTAGTTATCTTCGATCCCGCGGATGGAGCGCCAGCTCTCGACGGAGACGATGGTATCCTCCTGCGCAAGGACTTCGGCCATCTCGCGGCCCGCCTGACGCATGAGCGTGACGGTATCCGAGCGGTAGCGGCTGCCCACGAGCAAGCTCTGCACGGCCACGAAGAGCACGAGCACGATGAGCGCAAAGACCGTGAAGGAGAACCACAGGATGAGGTTGAGGCTCCTTACCGTGTTGTGTGATTTCTTTCTCTCTCCCATATTTCATAAGGCGCCGCAGCGCCCCTTCTCATACTTCGAATTTGTAGCCGAGGCCCCGCAGCGTCACGATGAACTTGCGGTAGTCTTTCAGATTGCCCCTGAGCATCTTGACATGGGTATCGACGGTGCGGTCGTCGCCATAGAAATCATACCCCCACACCTTGTTCAAAAGGCGCTCGCGCGTGAGGGCAACGCCCGCGTTCTGCACGAAATAGAAGAGCAGTTCATACTCCTTGGGGGTGAGGTCGGCCTTCTCGCCGTCGACATAGACGTTCCTGCCCGTGACATCGATCTTCAGCCCCTCGAACTCGTAGACCTCTCCGCCGCCCGCGGGCGTCTTCCCCCGCCTGAGCACGGCATGGATGCGCGCCATGACCTCCTTGGGCGAGAAGGGCTTGGTGACGTAGTCGTCGGTGCCGATCTCGAAGCCGAAGAGCTTGTCGTATTCCTCGCCGCGGGCAGAGAGCATGATGACGGGCGTGGAGGAAAATTTGCGGATCTCCTTCACGGCGGAAAACCCGTCGAGCTTGGGCATCATGATGTCCATGAGAATGACGTCGTATTCCTTTTCGCGGCACTTCTTCACGGCCTCCATGCCGTCTTGCGCCTCGTCTGCCTCGCCGCCCTCGAATTCCACATACTCGCGGAGCACGGCCCGTATCATCTCTTCATCGTCAACGATCAATACTTTCATGGCGTTTCCTCCTTCTTCTTGTCTCGCGTTACTTCTCTATTATAATTTTGCTTCTTTAAGCCCTTCTAAAAGTACCGTGAAAAGCAGGTGAAATTTTTTTCTATTATAGCACACTTTCCTCCGTCTTGCAAGCCAAAATTTACCAAACAAAAGTTTCCAAAAAATGGAACAAACGTTTGACATCTGCGCGCGGGTGCGGTATAATGGACGGGAGGTGAAACGATGATATCCGAAGAGAAACTGCGCATCCTCACCGAGAGCGCGAAATACGACGTCTCCTGTTCCTCCTCGGGGAGCAAGCGGGCGAACGAAGGCGGGACGGGAAACGGCTATGCCGCGGGGTGCTGCCACTCCTTTACGCCGGACGGGCGGTGCATTTCCCTGCTCAAGATCCTGCTCTCCAACGACTGCATCTTCTCCTGCAAGTATTGCATGTCCCGTGCGGACGCCGACGTGCCGCGCGTCACGGCCACGCCCGATGAGATCTGCGAGCTCGTCATGGATTTCTATAAGCGGAACTACATCGAGGGGCTCTTTCTCTCGTCAGCCGTCGTAAAGTCTCCCGACTATGCGATGGAACAACTGCTGTGCACCGTAAAAAAACTCAGGACGGAGCACGGCTTCTTCGGGTATATCCATGTGAAGGGCATCCCCCATGCCGACGAAGGGCTCGTCCGCGAGACGGCCCTCTATGCCGACCGCATGAGCTTCAACATCGAACTCCCCTCCGAAAAGAGCCTCAAACTGCTCGCGCCCCAAAAGAGCAAGGAGAGCCTGCTTGTCCCCATGCAAAAACTGCAACGCGACAGGACTGTTTTCAAAGAGGAAAAGCGCAAAGGACACTTCCTCCCCGCGGGGCAGACCACACAGATGATCGTGGGGGCAAGCCCCGAACCGGACGGGCTCATCCTGCGGCTCACGCAGAGTCTGTACCGAAAGACGGGCCTCAAACGGGTGTATTACTCCTCCTATGTCCCCCTCGTGCACAACTCCCTGCTCCCCGACGTCCCCGCGGGAGAACGGCGGGAACACAGGCTGTATCAGGCAGACTGGCTGCTCCGCTTCTACGGGTTTTCGGCGGAGGAGATCGTGGAGGACGACGGAAATCTCTCCCTCGAACTCGACCCGAAATGCAATTGGGCGCTCAGAAACCTGCAATATTTTCCCGTGGAAGTCAACCGCGCGCCCCTCGAAATGCTGCTGAGGGTCCCCGGCATCGGGGCACGGAGCGCCTACAAGATCGCCGAGGCGCGGAGATATGCCACGCTCACCTTCGAAGACCTCAAAAAGATGCGCGTCGTTCTCAAACGGGCGCGGCACTTCATCACGGCAGACGGGCAATTCATGGGCGAACGGCGGGAAACGGCCATCCGCGGGCTGCTGGCGGCAGGGGAGACGGCGGAGGAGGCACGCCAGCTCAGCATGTTTTCCGACCTTGAAACGGCGCGGTCGGCGCTCACGGGGGAACTGTGATCTACTTCTATGACGGCTCGCGCGAAGCCTTTCTGACCGCCTTCGTCCTCGCCTTCCGCGACCCCGGGGCCGTGCTCACCTCGGGCAGTGCCCAGCTCGCCGTGGGGCAGGAGACGTGCTTTGTGCAGACGGACGCAAACCGCGCAAAAAAAGCCGAACAGCGGCTCATCTCGTTCGACAAAAACTGCATGCACGATTTGAATACTATATTGAAAAGCGGAGACGCAAACCGCGACATGGTAGCCTTCAATTACCTCCACCTTGTCGCAGAGAAGGGCATGCCCGTGCGCTCGATGCTCGCCGAACAGGCCGTGATTGCAGCCGATGAATGTATGCGCCGCGTGAAGCTCGAGATCCACCGCATGCACGGGTTCGTGCGCTTTATGGAGAGTGCGAGCGGCGCGCTATACGCCCCCATCTCCCCCGACAACGACATCGCCGAGGACCTTCTCCCCCACTTCCGCGCGCGTCTCAAAAACTTCCCCTTCGTCATCCACGACGTCGGGCGCGGCAAGGCGGCCGTCTATGACGGCGAACACACCTTTACCGCACCCCTGAAAGAGGCCGAAGTGGTGCTCTCCGCAGACGAGGGGGCGTGGCAATCGCTGTGGAGAAAATACTATGAGAGCGTCAACATCCCCTCGCGCGAACGCCTGCGGCAGATGCGGGCCTACATGCCCGTGCGGTACAGAAAATTCATGCCCGAATTCAATTAGAGGAGATCGCCGGCGGCACGGTTGAGCCGTCCGAGGCGGGAGAGACAGTTGTCGCGGAGGCGCGCGACCGGCCCCGAGACCTCCCCTCCGACGGTGGCAAGCGCGGCATCGTAGCCCGCAAGCAGGCGCTCCTCCATGCGGATATCGGCAGACAGCATGGCGCGCTCCGTCTTGGCATAGTCGACCCCCGCCGCGGAGTGGTAGGAGACGGGATAGGGCGGACAGGCGGTGAAGACGGGATCTGCCCCCAAACGGCCGATGAGCGCACCGAGCAGTTCGAAATCGTAGAGCGCCTCGCCCGCAAGGACCTCGAAGAGCTTATTTTCGCCCCGCACCGTCTGGTAGACATATTGCAGCACGGCAGTGAGCAGGCTCCCCCGCCCCGCATACAGCGGAGAAATGCGTTTGAGCGCCGCGCTGTCCTCCCCGATCTTCTCCAAACATACCTCTTGCATCCTGTCTCCTCCCGCATTTTTTATCATCCTATGCAGGGGGCCGGGGTTTTGTTCAACAAAAAATAAATTGCAAAAATACGCCCGCCGTGTGCTTGCCTTCCGCGCATGCGTGTGATACCATATTATTTAATTTTCGGTACCGAGGTGCTTCATATGAACGAAAAAAAGTTTGTGATCGGCGGCCATACGTTAGATGAGACGGCCTTCAAGCGCATCATGCAGAACAAGGAACGCATCCCCGACCCCATGCGCTACAAGAAGGAGGCGATGCACTACCGCCGCGCGGGGGCGAGCGGGCTCAAACTGCCCGAGGTCTCGCTGGGACTTTGGCACAATTTCGGCAGTATGGACAACTATGAGTTCATGCGCGACATGATCTTCACCGCCTTCGACAACGGCGTCTGCCATTTCGACCTCGCCAATAACTACGGGCCCCGCAACGGCGCCGCCGAGGAAAATTTCGGCCGCATCCTGAGAGAGAGCTTCCCCTCCTACCGCGACGAGATGTGCATCTCCACCAAGGCGGGCTTCGGGATGTGGAAGGGCCCCTACGGAGACGGCGGAAGCAAGAAATATCTCACCGCCTCCCTCGACCAGAGCCTCAAACGCCTCGGGCTGGACTATGTGGACATCTTCTACCACCACCGCCCCGACCCCAATACCCCCATCGAGGAGACATGCTATGCCCTCCACCGCCTCGTGGAGCAGGGCAAGGCGCTCTATATCGGCATCTCGAACTATGACCTCGCGCGGACAAAGGCGGCCGTCGACGTCTTCCGTGAGCTCAGGACCCCCTTCATCCTCCACCAGACCTGCTACAACCTGCTCGACCGCACCGCCGAACAGAGCGGGCTCAAAGAGTATGCCGCCGAGCAGGGCTTCGGCATCATTGCCTACTCGCCGCTCGCGCAGGGGCTGCTCACGGACAAGTATCGCTACGGCATCCCCGAAGACAGCCGCATGCGCAAGAGCTTTACCCTCAAAGAGGAACGGCTGACGCCCGCCCTTCTCCAAAAATTGCAAAAGCTGCGCGAAGTCGCCGCCGCACGCGGGCAGACGCTCGCGGAAATGGCGCTCTCGTGGGTGCTCAAAGATAAGACGGTCTCCTCCGTCATCGTGGGGGCTTCCTCCTCCGAGCAGATCCTCGAGAACATCAGGATAAACCCCGTCTTCACCCAAGAGGAGCTCGAAAAGATCGACGGCATCTGCAAAGATTGACCGCCGGGGCCCTTTGGGACCGAGAACGGACCTGAATTTTTCAAAACAACTGTGAGAACGCCGCGGCATGTCGCCGCGGCGCTCTGTTTTTCATCTTCGGTTGTATCCCTCCATTCGCGGAATTTTAAGGAAAACGCGGTTTCCCTTAAGACTCCGATTCGTAATGGCAATCGGAATACTGCGTGGGCGGCATCGTCTCGCCTTCGCCGACATAGATCGTGTTGACGACTCTGCCGTTTTTGTCGATGACTTTGTAAGCGCCTGTCTTGGGACAGACATCACCGCAATTCAATCTCATGCTTTCACCTCCGATATCAGCAGTATGCGCCGCTTTCCCGCTTCTATACGGCGGCAAAAAAAATTTTCGGAACTTCCGTGCCCGCGCGCGCATATCTTGCAGGGAGGAACTCTATGAAACTTTCGCTTGCCATGATCGTACGGGACGAGGAGGCCGTGCTCGCGCGCTGCCTCGATACGGCCGCACCCCTTGCCGATGAGATCGTCATCCTCGACACGGGCTCAAAGGACGGGACATTGGAGATCGCGCGGCGGTATACCGACCGCGTGTTCGAAACAATTTGGGAGGACGACTTTGCGGCGGCGCGCAACCTCAGCTTCTCCAAGGCGACGGGCGACTATATCCTGTGGCTGGACGCCGACGACGTGCTCCCCGCGGAGAGTGCGGCCTCCTTCCATAGTCTCAAAGAGCGCATTGCACGCGAATCGCCCGATACGGTGATGTGCCCCTATGTTACGGGCGCGCTCCGCTATGAGCGCGAACGCATCGTGAGAAGGTGCAATGACGCAAAATGGAGGGGGCATGTCCACGAATGCATCGCTCCTTTCGGAAAAATCATCCATGACGGGGCGACGGTCGTGCACATGCAGGTGCCAAAAGACAGGGGGTGGCGCAACCTGAATATCTACCAAAAATGGGCGGAAAAAGAAGAGCTTTCGGGGCGGGATCTCTTCTACTACGGGCGCGAACTCTACTACCACAAGCTCTACACGGAGGCCGAAGCCGTGCTCGGAAAAATGCTTGCGGGCGGGGGATGGTATGTCAACAAGATCGCGGCCTCGGAGGTGCTGGCGGACGTCAGGCTGGCCCAAAAGGACGGAGCGGGTGCGCTCAACGCCCTCTTTTCGAGCTTTGCATACGGCGAGCCGCGCGCCTTCATCCTCTGCAAGATCGGCGCAATTTTCAAGGAGCTGGGCGAATACCGCACGGCGACGTATTGGTTCGAACGCGCCCTCGAATGCCGCGATCACACCGCCGAGGGCGACTTCGAACAGCCCGATTGCCGCGGCATCACCCCGGCATTAGAGCTCGTTTGGCTATACCATGTCTTGGGTGAGCCCTCCAAATCGCTCGAATACCACAAAAAATCGGAGGCGCTCGCCCCCGATCATCCGTCGGTTTTATTCAACAAAAAATTCTTTGGAGAATAGCATTTTATTTCTTCGGGCCGCCGAACTTGCGGCGCAGAAGAAAGAGCGCAACGATGAGGATCAGCGGAAAGACGGTGGCAAAGAGCAGGCCCATTCTGAGGTCGCCGCCCGCCAAATCGGAGACGCCGCCGACCAACACGGGGCTTACGGTCGCGCCGAGATCCCCCGCCAAAGCCAAAAACGCGAACATGGCCGTCCCGCCCTTCGGACACTTCTCGGCCGAGATGCTGATAGCCCCCGGCCACATGATCCCGACCGAAAGCCCGCAGACCGCACAGCCCATCAGCCCGAGAACGGGTGAGGGAGCCAGCGAAGCCGTGAGATAACAGGCCACACACAGAAGGCCGCACACGGTCATCGCCCGCACAAGATCTGTTTTTTTGCTCATCTTGCTGTATAGGATGCGGGAGAGCCCCATGAGCACCGCAAACAGGCAGGGGCCCGCGAGGTCGCCGACGGTCTTGGATACCCCTACCGCCGACTCCGTAAACGCCGACGCCCACTGCGCCATGGAGACCTCGGAGGCGCCCGCACACACCATAAGCAGGATGAGCAGCCAAAAGAGGGGCATTCTGAACAGCGAGGCGGGGCGCATGCCCTCCCCTTCTTCCACCAGCCGCTCGATGGGACAAGTGGAAAAATTGAATACGTTCAGGAGGGGCACAGCCGCCCAGACCAGCGTAAGGATCTTCCAATTCTCCGTTCCGAACAAAGCAAAAAAGAGCGTCGAGAGCAAAATCACGCCGACGGCGCCCCAACAATAGAAAGAATGCAGCAGGCTCATCATGCCGTCCTTGTTCTCGAAGGGACAGGCCTCGACGATCGGGCTGACCAAAACTTCGATGAGGCCGCTCCCCGTGGCATAGAGCATGACCGCGATCAGGATCCCCCAAAACGGTGCGGGAAGTATCCCGGGAAGGATGGCCAGCAGGGCGAGCCCCGCCGCGGAGAGCACCTGCGAGGCCACGACGCAAACGCGATAGCCTACCTTATCGACAAATTTCGTGGCTGCAAGGTCGACCAATAGCTGCGTGAAATAGAACACGACCGGGATCAGCGCGATTTTTTCCAAGCCCATTCCATAGGTATCCTTGAAAGTCAAAAACAGGAGCGGTGCGTAGTTTGCAGCGATCGCCTGCGTGATGAAGCCGAGATAGCAAGCGGCGAGTGTTTTCTTGTAGTTCTTTTGCACGGGTATGCCTATCTCCTGCCCTTTCTCGAAATTTTTGCATTACTCCCACTCGATGGTGGCGGGGGGCTTGGAGGTGATGTCATAGACGACGCGGTTGGCATCCTTCACCTCGCCCGCAATGCGCGCGGCGGTGCGCTCCAGCACGCCGTAGGGAATGCGTGCCCAATCGGCCGTCATGGCGTCTGTGCTCGTGACCGCGCGGAGGGCGATGACGTTCTCATAGGTGCGGGAATCCCCCTGCACCCCCACCGTCTTGCTGTCGGTGAGCACGGCAAAGTATTGCCAGATGTCCCGCGAAAGGCCCGCCCGTTCGATCTCTTCGCGGAAGATGGCGTCGGCCTCGCGCACGGTGGCAAGTTTCTCGCGCGTCACCTCTCCCATGATGCGGATGGCGAGCGCGGGTCCCGGACATGGTTGCCTCCAAACGACTTCATCGGGGAGACCGAGCTCCGTACCCACCCTGCGCACTTCGTCCTTGAAAAGCTCGCGGAGGGGCTCGATGATACCCGAAAAACCGATGTCGGCGGGCAGCCCGCCCACGTTGTGATGGCTCTTGATGGTCGCGCTCTTGCCCTTGCCGCTCTCGATGACGTCGGAATAGATGGTGCCCTGCACGAGATAATCTATCTTGCCGAGCTTTTCAGCCTCCTCCTCGAAGACGCGGATGAAGAGCCCGCCGATAATTTTGCGCTTTTGCTCGGGGTCGGTGACGCCCGCGAGCGCATCGAGAAAGCGCGCCCGCGCATCCACTTTGACGAGGTCCATCCCGAACCCATCCTTGAAGACGCGCATGACCTCCTCGGGCTCATTTTTGCGGTGAAGGCCGTTGTCCACGAACACACAGGTCAGCCTTTTGCCGACTGCGCGGTGGACGAGCGTTGCCGCGACGGCGGAATCCACGCCGCCCGACATGGCACACAGCACGCGCCCCTCCCCCACGGCAGCGCGGATCTTTTCGATCTGTTCCTCTACGAAGCCCGCCGCCGTCCAATCCCCCGCGGCATTGCAGATCTTGTAGAGAAAATTTTTCAAAAAAGTTTTGCCGTATTCGGTGTGCGCGACCTCGGGATGAAACTGCATGCCGTAGATGCTCCGCACGCGGTCTCCATACATCGCAACGGGACAAGCCGCCGTCTTTGCGAGCACTTCAAAACCGTCGGGAAGGGCGGTGACGCGGTCGGTATGGCTCATCCAACAGACGCTTTTGTGAGGCACGCTCTCGGACATGGGTGCCTCCTTTTCGATGAGAAGCGTGCATTTTCCGTATTCCCCCATGTCGGCGCGGGCAACTTTTCCGCCAAGCATCGAGGCGATGAGCTGGGCTCCGTAGCAGATGCCGAGGACGGGGACGCCGAGCTTTAAGATCTCTTCGTCGATGTGCGGCGCGCCCGCCTCATAGACGCTGTTCGGCCCGCCCGTGAAGATGATGCCGACGGGGGCATATTCCCTTATCTCGGCCGCCGTCATGTCCGAGGGCCTGAGGTCGCAAAAGACGCCGAGTTCGCGCACGCGGCGCGCGATGAGCCCGTTGTATTGCCCACCGAAATCGAGCACCAAAATTTTCTGATGTTGCATGTGTCTGTCCTCAGATCTTTACATCGGGATAGGTCGCGTGGAAGACGGTGCGCATGTTGCCGCCGTCCATCCCCTTTGCTTTGAGCTCGGCATAGCGTTCGCGCGCGCCCTTCACCCCCTTCGCGATGGCCATGAGCGCCCAATATGCCGCGAAATTTGCGTCGTGCGGGACGCCCGCCTCCCAGCCGTAGCGCCTGCTCCCGTTGCGGTATCTGAATTCGCACAAGCGGGAAAGTTCGAGATAGGCGGGGGCGTAGCCGCTGTTTGCCGCTTTTTTATAGTTCTCCTCCGCCCAAGCCATGTTGCGCTTATCTTCGGGCCACGCGCCTTCCGAAGTATAATGCCACCCGAATTCAAACTCATAGCAGCGGCCGAGAAGATAATATGCCTCGCCGAGGAGCTGTATTCGGCTGTGTGCCCCATAGGCATTGACCGCCCACTCCAATATGCCGACCGCCGCGTCGATCCCGCAGCCCCAGCCATCGTAGCCCAGCCCGTACGCCGAACGGTTGGCGTTCGCGTCCAGCTGCGTGCCCTTGAGACGGGGATCGCGGGCGATGATGTAGCGCGCGAGCTTGATGCCGGCGTCATAGTCTTGATCCCCCATCGCGCAGTAGAGCTGAAAGATCTCGCCCGATACGGGAAAGTGCGCGATATCTTTCACATAGACGGGCACCGAGACGTGCCTCGTTTCAGGAAGATCTTTGATGGTATATTTGGACATGGTACCCTCCGATCACGTCAAATCCTTGTAATGCGGTGATGTTTCGGCTATGCTCGACACGACGTGATCATAGCGTTTTTTTGAGGTGCTGAAGTTCTATTTTTCCAGAGATGTCGCCGCTCTCCATGGCCTTTTTGAACCACTCCGCGGCGGTCTCTTCATCGTCCCGTTCTAAATATTCCCGCCCGATCAGCCACGCATAGCTGCAGGTCACATCCTTCTGCGGGTCGGTGATATAGAGCCTGAGGATCTCTTGAAGGTACTTCCCCCACACCTCCTCCGCCTCGGCCGCATTCCACGAGAGCCCATTGTCCGCCAGATATGCGTTGCGGAGATCGCTGTACATGTAAGACAGGGCGTCTGCCTTGATATAAAGCTCCTTCGCCTTTTCGGGATCGTGTTCAAAGCCGTGCGAGCCCTCCAAATAGCACCGCGCCGCGAGACGCATGGACTGCTCATCCCCCGCCGCGGCGGCATCACACAAATACCGGTGTGCCAAGGTATCGTTGGCGTTCACGCCGTACCCCATGAGGTAGTACTGCCCGAGCGCGGACATGCAGCGCACGCTCCCCCTCTTGGCGCCCGCCTTCAAGAGGTAGACGCCGTCCTTGAAGTTGCCGCAGTCTTCCTCCCACATGATATCGCCGTTGCAGTGCATGGACCCGGCCCAATAGAAACCGTCCGCATAGCCGTTGCGGGCGGCGCACAGGTACCACTCGTAGGCCTCTTTCAAGTCCTCCCACGCCCCCTCTTTCGCCGCATACAGCATCAGGCCGTATTCACACATGGCTTGCAGGTCGCCCCCGTAGAGCCTCTCGTAGATCTCCCTGCCCTTGGGGGTGAGACTTGCGGCAAGGGATGGACTGTATGGCCGCACATATTCGCGCGTCTCGGTAAATTCCGTGCCGCTGCACTTGGGGCAGACCGCCGCTGCATCCTCTGCGACCGTCCCGCAGTGCAGGCACTTTTTGAGAAACACAGGGTCGATCATAGCCCCTCCTTTCAAAAAACGCCCGTTTTTTGCGGGCGTTCGGACTCAGTTCCGTACGGTGTAGTTGGGTGCCTCCTTGGAGATGGAGATGTCGTGCGGATGGCTCTCGAGAAGGCCCGCGTTGGTGATACGGATGAACTCGGAATTTGTTCTGAGCTCCTCGACGGTCGCCTTGCCGCAATACCCCATGCCCGAGCGGATGCCCCCCACCAGCTGATAGACGATCTCGGAGACCGAGCCGCGGTAGGGAACGCGGCCCTCCACGCCCTCGGGAACGAACTTCTTGGTGTGTTCCTGAAAGTATCTGTCGTTGGAGCCCGCCGCCATGGCCGCCATCGAACCCATGCCGCGGTAGACCTTGAAACTCCTGCCTTGGTAGAGCTCGATCTCCCCGGGGCTCTCGGCCGTACCCGCGAGCAAGCTCCCGATCATGACGGCACTGCCGCCCGCCGCGAGCGCCTTGACGATGTCGCCCGAATACTTGATGCCGCCGTCGGCAATGATGCGCCTTCCGTGCTTGTCCGCCTCCTCCGCGCAGTCCATGACCGCGGTGAGCTGGGGAACGCCGATGCCCGCGACGATGCGGGTCGTGCAGATGGACCCGGGCCCGATGCCCACTTTGACGACGTCTGCGCCCGCATCGATGAGCGCTTTCGTGGCCGCCGCCGTGGCAACATTGCCCGCAATGAGCGGGACGTGCGGGTATTTCGCCTTGATCTCCTCCACCTTCTTCAAGACCATGCGGGAGTGGCCGTGCGCCGTGTCGACGGCGATGACGTCCGCCTTGGCCTCGACGAGCGCCGCAATGCGGTCCATCGTGCCATCCCCCGTTCCCACGGCCGCACCGACGAGCAGTCTGCCGTTCTTGTCGCGCGCGGAGTTGGGATATTGGATGCTCTTCTCGATGTCTTTGATGGTGATGAGGCCCTTTAAGTAGCCCTCTTCGTCGACGAGGGGAAGTTTCTCGATGCGGTGCTTGCCCAAGATCTTCTGGGCCTCGGCGAGCGTCGTGCCGACGGGGGCCGTGATGAGCCCCTCCTTGGTCATGACGTTCCCGATGGGCCGGTCGTAATCCGTCTCGAAGCGGAGGTCGCGGTTTGTGAGGATCCCCACGAGCTTGCCCTGCGACGTGATGGGAACGCCCGAGATCTTGTAGCGCTCCATGAGTGCGACGGCCTCGCGGACGTAGTTTGTCGGCTCCAAAAAGAAGGGATCGGTGATGACGCCGTGCTCGCTCCGCTTGACCTTGTCGACCTCCTTGGCCTGATCCTCGACGGACATGTTCTTGTGCAGGATGCCCATGCCCCCTTCCCGCGCCATGGCGATGGCGAGCCGCGACTCGGTGACCGTATCCATTGCCGCCGAGAGGATGGGGATGTTGAGCGTGACGCCCTCGGTGAGCGTCGTTCTGAGGTCGACGTCGGCGGGAAGCACCCCGGACGCTTGCGGGATCAGGAGCACGTCGTCGAACGTCAGGCCCTCTTTGAGGATCTTACGCATGGATGACGCCCTCCAAGATCTTGATCATGTTCAAGTAGTCTTTGCTCTCTTCGAAGCCGCCGCCCCGTAAACTCTCGGAGAGGCGCCGGCAGAACTCCGTATCCTCGGCACGCGCCGCCTCAACGGTGAGCGCGACCATGGGGTTGCCCTGCGGGAAGTTCTTGCCCGTCTCGCTGAGGGCGAACTCGATGACTTCCTCCTCCGTCTTCTCGTCCGAGAGACGGTAGCGGACCCGCGCCGCCAGCCCGCAGACATAGCTGCGGTAGGAATACCCCGTGAGCCCCTCCTGCTTGGAGACGGCCTCGTCTTGCTCGGCACAGTACTCCGAAAAGCTCTCGTGCTCATAGAGGCGCGCAAAGCGGTCCTCCGCGGTGCGATCGTTTTTCATGTCTGCCGAGACGATGAACGAGCGGGCAAGGCATGCAACATCCCCCGAGCGCTCGTATTCCTGATAGGCATAGTCACCGCTGATGCTCTCGAGCCCGATGGAAGCGGTGAAATCCATCATGGCCTCGGGGGCAAGCAAGGACGCGATGCCGAAGGCCGAGACGGCAAGGATGAATACCGCGCAAAGCGTGAGGATGATCGTTTTCCAAAAGATTTTCTTCGTGATACGCATTCTGAAATTCCTCGGTATTTCACTCATTTTACCACACTTATCAAAAAAAGGCAACCGAATATGAGGGAAAAGTCATGAATAAAAATATGTTTTCATACCTTATATACTATGAAAAAAGTCCTTTGGGCGGTCGCCCTCGCATTGCTTCTCTCACTGTCCCTTGCGGGATGCACGAAAACGTATGATTATACCGTTCACCTCTCCGAAGTGCGGCGGGACATCTTCCGCGCGGAGACGGAGGCCTTCGAAGTGACGCTCTCCTGCGTCGAACGCGAACATCCCTATGCCTCGGACGGCATCGCCTGCCCCAAGTCCAAGCTGATGGAGGCCGTGCTCATCCCCGCCGACAAGTCTGCCGAAAACTTCACGCTCACTCTCGGCGGTGAAGATTGGGGAGGCGAAATGTCTTTCAGGAGCGTCGAGGACGATTGGTTTTTCAGCGCGAGCTGTGAAAATTTCCCCTCTTCCGAGGTCACAGTCACCGTGGAATGGGATGGCCAAAAACAGGACATCGTGGCGACGACGGTGAAAAACGAGGGTACCATGTCTGCGGAGGAGGCTCTCGAAATAGCGATCGGCCACGAAGAGGAGGCCGTGAAAGCGCTCACAAAAGACGGGGTCTTCACGGGGGAACTGCGCGTGAGACTTTTGAGGCGGGACGTCAATTACTACTATGTCGGCATCATTGCCCCGAATGGCAAGACGATCTCCCTGCTGCTCGGGGCAGAGAGCGGGGAAGTCCTTGCGCGGCGGGAGAGCGCGTGAGGCCCTTACCCCAAATGATAACGCCGTGCCCAACTATGCACGGTGCGAGCGGACAGCCGGGAAAATGCACGTAGAGGCCCCCAACGCGGGATAGTTCAAAAGACAGAGGTTTCCCGAAATGCTTGACAAGAGCGCCGCGGCGGAGTATAATATTCTTAGTGTATTTGAATAAAAAGATTTTCATGCACGAAAGAGGCGCTCTGTGAAGGCAAAAACACTCAAAAGATTGCAGATTACGACGGCGATTTTTCTCGCTGTTCTCATCCTGCTCTTTGCGGGCGTTCTCTATCTGCTCGTCGGGGCCCTGCATGTGGACGACGACGCGCACATCACCCCCGCCTATGCCATGGCCGACCTTACCCCGATTTTGGAAAAGCCGCGCGGCGAATGGCAGGACGAGGACTACGCTACCCTGACCGCGCAGACGGGCATTTTCTCCCGCGAGACCCTCAGTAAGCTCTCCGCGACGGAGATCCGCGCCTTTCAGGAGGCACTGTTTTACGAGGGCAAACTCGTGCATGAGGTGGTGGCAGAGGGGCTCGTCTACCACGACATGCTCTTCGACAAGCGGACGGGCACGCGCTTCTATGCCCCCATCGTCCCGTTAGAGCCCGGGGATGTGCTCGTCACCTCGTCGAGCCATCTCTTCGGCTGGCGGCACGGACATGCTGCCCTCGTTCTTACGAACGGGATGTTGCAATCGGCTGTGATCGGCACGAACAGCGCGATCTGCTCGCTGGATTCGGGCATCGGCGTGCCGTGGTTCCGCGCCGCTCCAAACTTCATGGTGCTGAGGCTGAAAGATGCGGATGCCGCCGCGCGAAAACAGATCGCGGACGATGCGGCAAAGTATCTCGTCGGCGTCCCCTACCACTTTACGGCGGGCATCTTTACCCCCAAGGACCAGGGGACCGAGCCCATCGACACCTATTGCTCCCACCTCGTGTGGCAGGCCTTCAAGAATGCGGGCTACGACATCGACTCGGACGGCGGGCTCGTCTGCACCCCGCGCGACATCGCAGAGTCGCAGTGTTTCGAGGTCATTCAGATGTACGGCTTCGACCTTGCCAAGGGGTGGTGAAGGGCTTCCGTTATCTTGTCGCCCCTCTAAGGGGAGATGCCACGCTGCCCTTGCGCGGCAGAGGGGTTTGGGTTTTGGAATGGCACCCCCTACCTGTCGCTAACGCGACATCCTCCCCCTCAGGTATAAGGTGGGAGGCGAGAGCGGACTGCGTTTGAGGGCACCATGTCCGCGATAGGGCTCAATCAAAGCATCATTCTGACCGACCGAGGCTTCTGATTGCGCTACTAAGGTCGACACGAGCGCGTAGCGCGAAGTAGCCG
>CANQJJ010000020.1 GCA_947624215.1 uncultured Clostridia bacterium | reverse complement strand
ATATCACGGTCTCGACGGACACGGCCATCGAACGCGTCCTGTTCGGCGAGTTCTTGAAGGTAGGTATCATGTCATGACGCTTGAACTCTTGGTCCCGCTGGGGCTCTTGGGTCTCATTGGCATCGCGGTCCTCATCCTCATCTATGTGATCCGTCCCAACTATCAGGCAAAGCACGTCACGAGTACCTACATCTGGAAGCTGAGCCTCAATTACAGGAGACGCCGCCCGCCCGTCAATAAGATCCGCAACATCATCATCTTTATCTGCCAGCTCCTGATCCTCACGGCGATGGCCCTCATCATGGCATGGCCCTCCCTTGTGGAGCGCTCGTTCAGGGACGATTCCGACATCATCTGCATCGTCGATTCCTCGGCGAGCATGTATACGCAGTCCGAAGAGGGCGTAACGCGGTTTGACCGTGCTCTCGACGAGGTGCGCGCCCGTGCGGACAAGGCCCTTGCCGAGGGAGGCAAAGTGACCGTCATCGTCGCGGACGATGCCCCCTATTACCTTGAAAAGAGGATGGATACGACGCGCAGGACGCGCCTCATGAATGAGCTCGACGAACTGTCCGCAGAGGGCAGCTCTTATTCCGTCGCGGATATCGAGGGGGCGCTCACGCTGGGCAGGGACGTGCTCCTCGAAAATCCCTCCGCAAAGTTGTATGTGATCACGGACACGACGTACGGCTATGTTCCCGAGGGGGTGGAGATCGTGCCCGTCTTAGAGGACGAAGAGTGGAATGCCGCCATTCTCGACGCGACGGCCGTCCGCGAAGACGGCTACTACCAGCTTACCGTCAAGGTGGCTTGCTACGGCGTCTCGTCGGAATTGCAGGTCTCCGTTCACGTCGAGGGGGCGAACGCCATCCCAGCCGCGGATATCTATGGCGAGCCCATCGAGTTCTCTAAGTATGTAGACTGTGCAGACGACGCCGTCAAGACGGTCATCTTCCGCGTGGGAGGGGGCGCCGACGACGAAAATCTCTTCTACTACGACGTAGGGGACGCGCAGAAGTTCTTCTCATACAGTTCCATCCAGATCGGTATCGAGGCGGACGATTCCTATTCCGTCGACAACAACTTCTTCCTCTACGGCGGGTTGAAGGAACGGCTTCGCGTGGAGTATTATAGCTCCGACCCCAATCCCTTCATCCAGACGGCCATCGCACAGGCGCGCAATGCGCTCGCAGATAACTATGACTTGGACGTGCACGAGGTCAAGAAAGGGGATGAGCCCATCCTCGACGGCTTCGATCTTTACATCTTCGAGCATCGGATGCCGAGCAGGATCCCGACCGACGGCGCCGTCATCCTGCTGGACCCCCGCCCGAGCAGCAGTTTCCCCATCACAGACGCGGGCTTCCGCATCGACCAGGATTATATCATCGGCGAATCGGTGACGCTGGCGGAGGGGGAGGACTACGAGGGTAGTCCCGTCACGCAGTATGTCATCGCCGACGACATCGAGGTCTCTCGGTACGACATTCTCTCCGATCTCGATCCCTCCTATGAGGTGCTTCTCTCCTACGACAACAACCCCATGCTCATGGTGCGCAACGACGAGCAGTTCAAGATCGCGGTGATGGCGTTCAGCGTTCACTATTCCAACATCGCCAAACTGCCCGAGAACTTCCTCATCATGTATGGGATCATCGGCTATTTCTACCCGTCCATCATCAGCGGGAACGCCTTTGAGGTCAACGAAAGCTTTACGCTCGATACATGGGGGCCCGAGCTCACGTTCAAGAACGATGGCACCGTGTTTCAGGCGGACGAGCTCCCGAAGGCATTCTCCCTCGACAAGCCCGGGACATACGTCTTCGAACAGACGAGCTACTACGGCAAAGAGACCACCATGGAAGTCTTTATCAAGCCGCCCGCAGCGGAGAGCGACATCCGCGCGGTGAAAGACAGCATCTCCGACCCCTACGAGGGCACGGAGAAGGAGGACATCTACAGGGATCTCCTGCTCATCCTCGCATCCATCCTTGTGGGACTACTCTTCGCGGAGTGGATCCTGCAATCGCGGGAAAATAAATAGGAGGACGGAAGATGCGGAATTTTGCAATTCATTTTCAATACCCGTGGCTGCTTCTCCTGCTCATTCCCGCTTTCGCGCTGACGATCGTCCTCTACCTTCTGCTCAACAAGAAATACAGAAGAACGAGAAACCGCATCGTCTCCATCGTGCTCCACTGCATCGTCATGGTGCTTTGCGTGTTTGCACTCGCGGGGATCACCTTCAATTACGACATCGCCAATCTCGAAAACGAGATCATTCTGCTCGTGGACGTCTCGGATACCGAGGCGCGCTCGGCAGAGCAGCGGGACGAATTCGTCGCGCAGGTCATCGCAGCCAGCGCCTACGACGGCTATAAAGTGGGCGTCGTCACCTTCGGCTTCGACCAGCACTATGCCGTTCCGCTCACCTACGATACGAACAGCATCTACAATGCCTATCTCGGGGCAGAAAAGCCCGACATCAGCGCCACCGACATTGCCGCCGCGCTCAGGTTCGTCTCCGAAGAGGAGCTCTTCGAGCACCCCGAGACGGCCAAGATCGTGCTCATCACCGACGGCAAGCAGACAGACGAGGACGCGATCTCCGTCATCGACGTAATCGCGCGCAAGGGCATCACCGTGGACACGGTGTGCATTTCTTCGGAATATGCCGAGGATAACGTGCAGGTGATGGGGGTGACCTACCCCGATTATCACATCAACCAAAACGAGGCGTTCACCCTGACCGTAAACCTCAACTGCAAGGACGACGCGCCCCAGACGACGGTGCAGGTCTACGACAACGGCGTGCTCGCAGAGGGCATGTCCGCGACCGTCGACCTCACCGCGGGGGAACGGGACGTCTCCTTCTCGACCTCCTTCTCCACGCTGGGCCTCCACGAGATCTCCGTGAAGCTCACGAGCGGCAACGACGGGCTGGAAAACAACAATTCCTTCACCTCCTATTACTTCCTTGAAGTGTTCGGCCGCGTGCTCATCATCGAACACAAGAGCGGGGAATCCGAGGCGGTCAAGGCCATGCTCGAGGAGAAAGACGCCTACCGGGAGAACGTGGACATCCTCGACCTCTCCTCTTACGATCATCTCCCCACCACGGTGGACGAATTGCGCGCCTACGACCAGATCATCCTCAACAATATCGCAAATGCCGACATCAAAGACCTGCCCGTGCCCGAAACAGTGACCACGGAGGACGGGAAGGATTGGTTCGCCAAACTGCTCTATTCCTATGTCTATGACTACGGCGGCGGGCTTCTGACCGTGGGCGGAAGAGAGGGCGAGGAGCCCGACCTCACAGCGCACTCCTACAACCGCGACGACCTCTACAACACCATTTATCAGGAGATGCTGCCTGTACAGGCCATCAAATACACGCCTCCCGTGGCCGTCATGATCATCATCGATATCTCGGGTTCCATGTGCTCGTCATCCGGGAGTGGAGAATCCCCGCTCTACTTTGCCAAACAGGGCGCCATCGCCTGTCTGCAAGCGCTCACCGAACGCGACTACATCGGCATCATGACGCTCGATACCAACTACGGCGTCATTCTGCCCCTCACGAGCAGAACGGAGGAATCGCGCATCCGCGACGCTATCCTCAGCATCGGAGAGGGGAATGAGACCATCTATTCGTCGGCGATCAGGACGGCGGGCGAACGTCTTCGCCAGCAGGGCAATGTGGACAAGCGCCACATCGTCATCGTCTCGGACGGCTACCCCGGCGACAAGGAGACCGAGTATCTCCCCATCGCAGAAGAATTGAACAAGACGAGCGGCATCACGCTCTCCTTTGTTGGTGTCGGTGACGGCATGAAAAAGGGCGGGGCTGCCTACAATGCCATGGACAAGCTCGTGAAAGCGGGAGGAGGACGCCTACACCCGTCATCGTCGGACCGCGATCTCATCGACGAGATGCGCGACGACCTCAACGCGCCCGAGATCAAAGAGGTAAAAGAAGAGCCCTTCCATCCCATCGTCGCCGATACGCTCTCCCCGCTCTTCAACGGGGTGACCTACGGCACGACGACGGACAACAGAAGGGAGATGGACGTGACGCTCGGGGGATTCTTCGGCGTCAAAAAGCGCGAGAGCGCAGAAGTTCTCTTGACGGGGGACTACGACGTGCCCATCTATGCCCAGTGGAAGTATGGCAAGGGCATGGTGGGGAGTTTTCTCTGCGATCTCGACGGAAGCGAGAGGAGCTGGTCGAGGGAATTCATGGCAGATCCCAACGGCAGGCAGTTCCTCTATAACGTCATCGCCAACCTCATGCCGACCGAGAACATCCGCCCGGGCGACATCCGCCTCGAACTCAAAGAGGAGAACTACATCAATTCCCTCAGCGTCTACACGACCCTTGCAAAGGACGAGCGCATCGAGGGAAAGATCGTGGAACTCACGGAGACGGGAGAAACCGTGCACTCCATGAACACGGCACCCGAGGGTGAGGACAAGAATATCTACGTCACCTCTTATCTCGGGGAGAGCAACCGTTTCTCGCGGTGCAGTTTCGTCATCAAACGCAGCGGCGTCTATAAAATCGTCGTGGAGAAATACGCCGCCGACGGTACGCTGAGTTCCTCCGTGGAGATCTACAAGGCCTTCTCCTATTCCGAGGAGTATGATTCCTTCTCCGAAGAGGAAGAGGACGCCGCGGCCCTTCTCACCTCGATCGCAGACCGCGCGAACGGGAGCCTCATCGCCGAGGATGACCCGGGCGGCGTATTCCGGAGTTTTATCACCTCCCTGCACCGTACTTACGATCCCCGCCTTGCTTTCATGATCGCAGCCATGATCTTGTTCCTCGGCGACATCGCCGTCAGAAAGTTCAAGTTCAAGTGGCCGCACGAGATCATCCGTGAGCACAAGGCGAAAAAGGCGGATTCCAAATGAAGTGGTTAAAATATTTTTCAGCCGTATTCTTAGCGGCTGTCATGCTGGTGCTCTCCGTAGGCTGTACGCGGACGCTCCCGCTCGATACGCCCGCGAATTTCGTCCTCGACGACGCCTACACGCTCTATTGGACTTTCGTGCCCGGGGCGCGCAGTTATGACGTGCGCATCGAGGGCGAGGGCGGCTTCTCATCCACCCTCAATTCGCATGTCACGCACGTCTCGCTCGCCGAGCTCACGGAGGGAGACTACGGCATCTATGTGATGGCCATCGGCGGCACCGACAACGACGTCAGATCGGAGTGGTCGGAGAGGGTCGATTTCCACAAAGACAGGGAGTCCGGGCTTCTTCTCACCGCCATCAACGGCAACACGGAATATGCGGTCACGGGCGTTGGAACGGCCACGGGGGAAGTGACGATCGACGAGAAGTTCCGCGGCAAACCCGTCACCGCGCTCGCAGACGGCGCCTTCCGCGGCAAGGGGAGCAGCAGGCTGACTGCGGTCACCGTGCCCGAAAGCGTCACCTCCATCGGCGAGGGCGCCTTCTATAACTGCACCAACCTCACCAAAGTCACGCTGCCCGATTCCGTCACGACGCTCGGCGCGAAGCTCTTTCAGGGGTGCTCTAAGCTCACCTCCGTGAAATTGCCCGCCGCGCTCGTCTCGGTCCCGTCGAATATGTTTGCCTATTGCCGCCAGCTCGCTCACCTCGATTTGCCTGAGACCGTGGTCTCCATCGGCGAGAGCGCATTCTATAACTGCTCCTCTCTTTCGGACATGGTATTGCCCGATTCCGTCTCCTATATCGGCGAGCATGCTTTCGACTCGGATCAAGTGCTCTCCTCGGTCACCATGGGGAGCGGGCTTACGGCCATCGCGCCCTATGCCTTCTGCGGCTGTCCCGCGCTCGAGACCGTCAACTTCGAGGAGGTGGAGGCGCTCTCCATCGACGCCCACGCCTTTGAGGACTGTACAAAACTTGCGAGCGTGACGCTCCCCGCGGGACTCACTTCGATCGGCGCCTATGCCTTCTACCGCTGTTCCGCGCTGGAAACCGTCTCCATTCCCGAGACGGTCACCGCCGTCGGAGAGTTCGCCTTCAACGATACCGCGCTGTTTGCGGCGCAGAGCGAGGAGGGGGACGACGGTTTTATCTATGCGGATAAATGGCTCGTCGCCGTGACCAACGATACCAAGCTCGCGCTCACTGCCCTCGGAACGGATACCCTTAAGCCCGATACCGTCGGCATTGCCAACTATGTCTTCATCGCCAGCGTCCCTACGGACAGCGGCGGGGTCGCTGTCTCTGGCGCACCGCAACTCACGGAAGTCACGCTCACGCCGAGCGTGCGCTATCTCGGGGAATACGCCTTTTACGATTGCCCCAAACTCGGCAAGTTCATCACGGAAGCGGACAGCATGCTCACGATCATCCACGACCGTGCCTTCCAGAAATGCGGGATCCTGAAGAATGTGCAGTTCAACGGGACCCATTTGGCCGACATCGGGAGCTATGCCTTCTATGATTGCCCGTCGCTCGCGAGCGGGGATCGGCTCATTCCCTCCTCGGTCCAACGCATTGGGACGTATGCCTTCCGCGATACCTTGCTCTATTCCAATGCGGCCGTGGCGGGGGCAGACGGCGTCGTATACGCGGGCAATTGGGTGGTGGATTACAACGCCTCCACCACTGTTTCGGGCTCGGCCATCGAACTCAAAGAGAGCACGGTGGGCATTGCCGACTACGCCTTCTACCAGAACACGGCCGTGCAGAGCATCACGGGGCTCACCAACGTCGAACACATCGGCCGCGGCGCCTTCTTCGGGTGCACTGCGCTCAGCCTCGTCCCGCTCGGGCAGAATCTCACCGAGATCGCCGACAACACCTTCAACGGCTGTACTTCGCTCTTCCTCGTCTACCTGCCGCTCAGTCTCAAGACTATCGGCCTCCGCGCGTTCAGCGGATGCACTATGCTCGACGAGATCGACCTCTCGGCGACGGATGTCACGGCGGTGGGGAACTATGCCTTCTACAACTGTTTCAACGTCAAGACGCTGAAATTGAACAGAAAGCTCGAGACGATCGGGGAGTATGCCTTCTATGGCGTCAACCGCATCACCGAGCTCACCTTGCCCGACAGCGTCACCGAGCTCGGGGCCAACGCCTTTGCGCAGTGCACCGCGCTCGAAAAGATCACCGTCGGCAATTCGCTCGAACGTATCGGCGCGGGGGCGTTCCAGAGCTGCACCGCTCTCACCTCCGTCACCCTGCCCGACAGCGTCCTCTACATCGGAGGATATGCCTTCTACAAGTGCGGGGCGCTCGCGGAGATCTCGCTCGGGAGCGGCTTGCAGGAGATCGGCACCTACGCCTTCGCAGCGACTGCCCTCGCCTCCGTAACCTTGCCCGCGTCTCTGCGATCCGTCGCCGACTACGCCTTCAAGAGCTGCTATGAGCTTCACTCGGTGCTTCTGCTCGGCGTCCCCGCGGCCGTCGGCATCCACGCCTTTTACGGCAGTGACACGCTCACCTTCTATGTCGCCGCCGCAAAGGAGGGGACGGAGGATTGGAACAGGCGCTGGAATTCGGGCTTCCGCCCCGTCGTATGGAACTGCAAGACGGAGGAGGGCGAGAGCTATGTCGTGAGCATCACGACGGATCCTGCGGACATCGAAAATCCCTTTGCCCGCGGCGGCTTCTCTGCCCCCGTGCGCGAGGGATACGACTTCGCGGGCTGGGCGCTCGCACCCGGCGGAGAGGTCGTCTATGCCGCTGACGAATGGCGGAAGGCGGACATGGGTACCACGCTTTACGCCGTATGGACAGAAAAGGCCGAAGACTCCGCCCCCGAAGGTGCGCCCGAAACTGCGCCCGGGGGTGCGGGACAGGAATAAACCAACAAGCTACTACGATAAGGAGAAACCGATATGAAAAGGATGAAAAAGGGTGTGCTCGTCACATTGCTCGCGATGCTCGCAATGCTCTGCCTTGCACTCGCGGCATGCGGCGGAGGCGGCATCAAATTCAAGTTCGTGACGGGGGAGGGCGCCCCCGGGGTGGCCGAGCTCACCGTGGAGGCGGGGAAGGAAGTCTCCCTGCCCGATCCTCCCGCATGGGAGGGACACAGCTTTGAGGGCTGGTATCTCTCGGAGGACTTTTCGGGCGCACCCGTCACCGCGCAGGTGGCCGAGAAGGACACGACATTCTACGCCAAGTGGGCGAATACATATCTGCTCACGCTCGACGTGGGGCAGGGCACGCTTGCGCAAAAGACCTACTATCTGAAAGAGGGCACGCCGCTCTCGGGCGTGCTCCAGGGGATCGTCCCCGTGCGCGACGGATTTGAATTCGGGGAATGGCTCAACGGCACCGCTCCGATCGCATCGGGGGCTACCATGCCCGCGCAGAGCCTCACGCTTACCGCGCATTACAAGGTGGGCTACACCGTCGAAGTGTACCTCGAAAGCCTCGACGGCGGGACGTATGAGAAGGGGGAGAATTTCACCGCGTATACGTATGCCACCCCCGCGGCTTTCACGCCCGACTATGCTCCCGAGGGGTTTACGGCCACCGAGCACGAGGGCGAAGTCCGCTCCAAGGTGCTCTCCGAGACCGATCCCGCCTCCAACCTCTTCAAATGCTACTATGATCGCAGCACCGTCTATCTCTATTTCCGTTCCAACATCCCCGGCGAGACGAATGCGGAGGAAGTGAGCATCGTCGGCAAATACGGCGAAAAGAAGCAACTGCCCGGCGCCGTCTTCGAGCGCAGCGGATACCTGCTCGCGGGCTGGAGCGACACCGAAACGGGCGAGGCGGTCTATCCCGTCTCCCACGACCTCTTCAACGTCGGTCCCGCCACGCAGGAGACCGTCGAGCTCACCGCGAGCGGCGTGAAATATGCCGTCTGGGAGCAGGGCTACACGGACATCTTCGGCGGCAGCGACAACCTCTTTATCCAAGGCGAACGCATCTATCTCTCCCGCGCAAGCTTTCTCTTCGAGGGCGAGCACCACAGCGACAACCTCTACAGGTTCTATGTCGACGGCAAGCTCTTGCTCAGCTGCACGGCGTATGAGACGAGCCGCACCTTCTGCTATTCGAACACCGACCGCCAGAGCTTTTCGGGCGTCCTGCTCAACTTTGACGGAACGGTAAACGATGCGGTTCACATCTATTTCGATGCATTCAACGGCGTGAGTTACAGCCAGCCCGATGTTGATGGTGTCCATACCGATACCTCTCACGGCACCTACACGCTCGACGATTCCAATTATTGCCACGCCACCTTCACCGACGGGCTCTTGGCGGGGAAGGCGCTCGTCTTCGTCGCGGGGAGCTATGAGATGAACGACGGAAGCGTCATCAGGGCCTTCCAGATCCGCAACGAAGAGGACGTCGCGCTCGGGAGCATCTCCTATTGCATGCTCACGCAGACGAGGACCGGATTCACCGTCACCTCCTACGGCCAGCAATTCTGTCTGTTGCTCGACGGCTTCGGCTACGGCACCATCCGCTCCAACGGCGAGGTCGTGGAACAGATCTCCTACGTCATCCGCGAGGCCGACGGGCTCAAACTCATCCAGCTCTATTCCGGCGACGGGAACAGCAATTTCGGCACCTACGTCATCGGCACCTTCGACGGCGTGAAGGGCTTCATGGAGTTCAATTCCTCCGTCTATGGGACCTTCAAGCAGGGAGACGCCACGCTCACGCTCGACGGGACCTACAAGGGCACCTACACGAACGGCAATACCAAGATCGAGGGATTCTTCTATTCCGAGAGCTCTCTCCTCGGCGAGACGCTCGTCTATCTCGTCAGCGGGACGGATACCTACATCTTCTCCGTCTCCTCCGAGCTGCGCGCCCCCGAGACCTCGGATACGCCCGAGGGCGGCACGGGAGACGCGGAAGAGGGCGGCGAAGAGGAGCCCGAGGTCGTTCAGACTTTCAAGCAGTATACCAAGGCCTATGCCGAGCTTGTCTTCTTTGACGAGATGTATCAGGCGAAAGGTGTCGGATACCCCTACATGATCATCGGCGAGACGGCCGAGGACGCCTTCACGCTGTATGTTCCCGACGACTACGAGGAGAATTTCTACGCCGTCGCAACGGGAACGCTCGTCTTCAACGAGCAGACGGGGGCCTATCATGCCACGGTGGCCAATATCACCTCCGCAGACCATCTCTATAACGTCGGCTTCGACATTCTGAGCCTCAAGGAGTTTGTCTTCACCGTTGCCACCCTGCAGATGAACAGCAGCAGCATTTTGAGCGTCATGAGCTGGCAGTCGTACACCTTGAACGGGCAGGACGCTGTCGGCCTCACCAAGACCTACACGGGCAAGACAGAAAAGGAGAAACTCGTCGTCACGAGCGGCTTTGCCGCCTACACCGACGCACAGGGCAAAGAGTATACCGACGGCATTCTCCTGAGCTCGGGCGGCTACTATTCCCTCTCCTATGATGACGGGGAAGGCTTCCTCCTGCTCCAACTCGACGAAGAGAAGAAGACCTTCACCGTGCTCGATCCCGATCTGCTCGGCTATGCCTATCTTGTGAGCGAAAGCGGGGAGATGCAGGAGAACACCTATCTCGTGCTCGACGGCCTTGGCGGCGCGGAGTATACTGTGGTCACGGAAAAGGACGACGGGAGCAGGGATACAGTCAAGACGCCCGGCAAGATCGCCCTCACCGAGAGTTCAAATGAATTCGGGGAGGAAATCTATACCTTCACCTCGGACGATAGTAAGTTCAGCTTCCGCTTCGTGATGTTTACCGATAACAACTATCTCTACTATGCGCCCGAGAGCGAGACCTACAAAGGCACTTACACCGCGACGACGGGTGAAAAGCTCGTCCTCGACGGGTTCAGCCGCAATGCCTCCTACACGACGGCGGACGGCACCGTGATCTCAGGGGAATACATCGTCGAGGAGGAAAACCTCATCTACTTCGAGACTGGGGAGGAGGATTTCTTCTACTTCGACGTGAAGGCCGCCGACCGCTCGCTCAAAGTGCGCGGGGAGGAATTCTTCGAGTGCTATGTCGTCGTGAACGGCCTGTTGCACGAGGAGTGCTACTCCTTAGACGGCTACGGCCATCTCGAAGTCTTCGTGATGGAGGGCACGGGGCAAGACGCCACTAAGAAGACGGTCGGCACGGGCACCTACGCAAAGAACAACGATGGCCTGTTTGTCATCACCTA
Organism: uncultured Clostridia bacterium; assembly: GCA_947624215.1. Taxonomy (GTDB): domain Bacteria; phylum Bacillota; class Clostridia; order Christensenellales; family Borkfalkiaceae; genus Gallimonas. The sequence continues at coordinate 21,226 of CANQJJ010000020.1, read as the reverse complement.
TACCTATACGGGCCAAAGCGAGCATGTTGAGCTCATCGGTGACTTTGTCATCGTCAGCGTCGACGACCAAGCCGCCATCGCCTTTGCCGTGTACTATAAAGAGGTCGCCACCATCTATGTCGACCCGACCGATTGGTCCGTGCTCGAGCTCGACGGTTTCGGAACTGCCATCCGCATCGGCAGTCAGGGTGTGCCCGAATACGGCGCCTACATCCTCATCACGGACGATCTGCTCTACTACACCAACGAGGAATATACTTACGCCTCGCTCTATACCTATGACGCGGCCAAGGGGCAGGCCTCTGCCGTCGACTTCGGAGAGACGGGCTACTACACCGAGAACCTCGACGCGCTCCTCTTCTCCGATTCGGGCTACGTCATCTACAAGAACGACGTGATGTGCTATTACTACATCGAGAAAGACGGCAACGTCACCCTCTACTACCTCGCCGAGGAGGTGGAGAACGTCAAGGAGGAGGACATCAACAAATTCGGCTATGTCCCCGTCAAGACCTTCGGCAAGCTCGATGATACCATCACGTTTGAGGAGAAGACCTACTACCGCAACGGGAAGATCGCGATCACATTCAAGCGTACGGGCAATGTCGAGAGCTACCCGCTCCCCATTGAAAATTTCAACTCCATGACCGACCTCACGTTTGCGCCCGCGGGAGAAGGCGACTTCACGACGCGCGGGCAGGTGGCCTTGAAGGTGAACGGCAAAGAAAATTCGCAGGCTTGTACTGTCGACCGCGTCTTCGAGAAGGACGGCAGTCCCTCCTACCACATCATGTTCGGCTTGGACGACGGAGGGTTCCTTGAACTTTCGATCGAGCTCACCTATCACGGAGAAGAGGGCAGTACCTACGAAGTGACGGGCATGGATTATGTGGCGGAGTACTATGCCTATGAATTCCTCACCGAATACTACATCATGAGCATCTTCGGCATGTCGGCCACCAACAGCTACGGTCTCCTGCAATACAGATGCCCCTACAACGAAGAGGGCGAAGAGAGGCAGGGGGATGTGCACGTCGAGGTCGATCTCTACCGCAGCTTTGCCTTCACCGATTCCGAGGGCAATACCGTCGAGCACATCGATTCGAAGACCTTCGGCTACTATTCGCAGTATAATGTCGTCGAATTCCAGGCGAAAGACGGCTACACCTATTGCCTCTACTACCAGCCCGGCGCGTCCTTCTACCAGATGCTCGGCGTGATGGACTTCTACCTCCTCATGATCACTCGCGAGGAAAAGATGAAAATCGACGAAACGCATACGGTCGTTGCCGAACACGTCATCTACTCGGGCGTCGAGGGCTTTGACGTCGGCGAGACGTTTGCCGGCCACATGCTCGACGAGGAGGGGACCCCTCAGATTTACGACCTGCAATATGCCTACGACAACCGCCTCGTCTTCATCGAGACGAAAGCGGCGGAGGGAGCAGATGGCGACGAGACCCCTGCGGGGGCGACAAGGCAGGAGACGCATTACATCGTCACGCTGACCAATAAGGCGGCGGAGGACGGCTCCAAGGGCGTTCCCTTCTATGATACGGCAACGCTCGAGACAAAGACGGCGACCTATTACAGCGAGGGCGAATACAGCCTCAACGGCGTGTCGTTCTACGAGGATGATACCGTCGCCTATGTCAAATACGGGGAGGAGTACCTCGCCGCGACCAAGACGGAGAAGGACAAAAACGGCGTCTACACCGTGGAAGTGCTCGGCGGCGTCTTCACCGTGACAAAGGACGGCGACAAGGTGACCGTCGACGAGGTCATCACGGAAGAGGAAGAAGACGATTGGTTCGGCTTCTGAGACGGATAAAAGCAAAGAGCGGGCGGGGCCCGCTCTTTTTGAAGGATCGGATCTTGGAGGATCGGATATGATTTGGGATATTTTGATCGCGTTTTGCATGCAGATCGCGGGCACGGTGGGGGTCATTTTCCTCTTCGGCTTCCTCGTCGCCTGCTGCAACCGCACGTTTTACCGCAACTTCGGGCGGCGGGGGAGGGCCGTCTGCTATGTGACGGGCTTCTTCGGGACTCCCGTGCACGAGCTCTCCCATGCGCTGATGTGCGTCATCTTCGGGCATCGCATCCTCGAAGTCAAGCTCTTTCAGGTGAGCGATACCGACGGCACGCTCGGCTATGTCGCCCACACCTTCAACCGCCGCAACATCTACCAGCGCGTCGGCAACTTCTTCATCGGCATCGCGCCCATCGTCGTCATCACGGCCATCCTCTATCTCATCGCGTGGCTGCTGCTGCCCGCCATGACGGGGGAGTTCTTCGCCGCGGTCGGGAATGTAGACCTTTCCGAAGGCTTTGTCTCGGTCATGGTATGCCTCTTTTCTGCCATCGGCGTCTTTTTCAGCTATGCCGCGCAGTGGCAGTGGTGGGTGTTTTTGCTTATCGGCATGCTTCTCTCGCTCCACATGACATTGAGCGGGGCAGACATCAAGGGCGCCATCGACGGCCTGCTCTTTGTGGCGGTGGCGCTGCTTCTTGCCGACATCATCATGGGCCTTTGCTCCATGTCCGCCCTCAACGCCTTCACGGGCTTTTGTCTCGGGGCGGCGGGATACCTCATCAGCTTCTTTGCGATCGCGCTCATCTTTGCGCTCCTCGCCGTGCTCATCTCCCTGCCCTTCCGTCTGAGAAGATAGGCCGCAGAGCTCCCTTAAAATGCCTTGAAGACGTAATGATTTTCAAGGAAATAGTCGATAATCGCGGGCAGGGCCTCGGCCGTTGCCCTGTGCGGGGCGGAGTCGTGCAGGAGGAGCACCACATGCGATTTCCCCTCCGCCGTTTCGACCGCGGTCGCGGTGAGCGTCTCTGCGTCGGCATGGGGGATCTCCTCATCGCCGCAGACGGCGTTCCACCACACCGCCTTGTAGCCCATCTCCTTCAAGATCTCCTCCTCTGCGGGATGCCGCCCGCCCCCGGGAAAACGGTAGACGCGGGGAAAGATGCCCGTGCACCGCTCGATGACCTCCGCGCAGGCAGAGACGTCTTTGCGGAAGGCCTCCAAGGAGCCGTAGATGAGGTCGTAGCGGTGCGTCGCGGAGTGCACGCCCAAGGTATGGCCCTCGGCGGCAATGCGTTTTAAGGTCTCTTCGCGCCCGCGGACGCGGTCTCCCACGATGAAGAAGGTCGCCTTCACGCCCTTTTGCGCGAGGGTATCGAGGATGCTCCCCGTGACCTTGGTGCTGGGGCCGTCGTCAAAGGTGAGATAGATCTCCTTTTCTTCGGTCTTCTTTTCTTCGGCAAAGGTAAAGGCGGGCGTGGCCATGTTTCTCCCGCTGAGATGCGCCGCGAGCATGAGAATGACGGCGAGGCAGAAGATGACTGCCGTGATCCAACGTTTTTGCATAAACGGAGTTTGCGAAAATTCCGCAAAAATATTTACATTTCCCGAACAATATGTTATAATGGGGAAAACAAGGGAGGAGCAGTATGATCACTAAGAGAGTTTTCGGAAGAACCAAGGACGGGCGCAAGGTGCTCGCCTTTACCATTGCAGACGGCAGGAGCAGCGTCACCGTTCTCAACTACGGCGGCATCATCCAGCGTCTCGTCGTTCCCGCATCGGACGGAAGACTGACGGATGTCGTGCTCGGATATAAGACGGTCGCGGAGTATGAGGAGAACGGCGGCTACTTGGGCGCGCTCATCGGGCGCTTCGGCAACCGCATCGGCGAGGGCAAGCTCACCGTCGACGGCGTGGACTATGCACTCTATTGCAACGACCGCGGCAACCACCTCCATGGCGGCAAGAACGGCTTCAACAAGAAGATCTGGTCTTACGGCATCGCGGGCAACACGCTGGCGCTCTCCATCGTCTCTCCCGACGGCGAGGAGAATTACCCCGGAACTCTCAAGGCGACCGCCGTCTACACCTTCAAGAACGGCGTTTTGCGCATCCACTACCGCGCCGTGTCCGACAAGAAGACGGTCGTCAATCTCACCAACCATGCCTACTTCAACCTGAACGGCGAATCGAGCGGGACGGCTCTCGGAAATGTTCTGTGGCTGGATTCCGCCGAGATCACGCCCACCAACGAGACGATGATCCCCACGGGCGGGTTCAGGCAGGTGGAGGGCACGCCCTTCGACTTCAACGAGCCCAAGCCCATCGGCCGCGACATCGGTGCGGAGGATACCGACCTCGGGCAGGGCAATGGCTACGATCACTGCTTCGTGCTCAAAAACAGGGCGGGCGAGTTTGTGCACTACGGGACGGCATACGGTCCCGCGACGGGCATCGCGATGGATTGCTATACGGATATGCCCGCCGTGCAGTTCTATGCGGGCAACGGGCTCAACCAGCAGGGCAAGTGGTCGAAATACGTCAGCCGCACGGGATTCTGCCTCGAAACGCAGGCCATCCCCAACAACGTCAACGTTCCCGAATACGCCGAGCGGGGGAGCTCTTACCTCGGCGCGGGCGAGAAATATGACTACTGCGCGGAGTACCGCTTCCACTTGAAATAAGCGGGGGCTGACTTCCCGAAACAGCGCGGGAGAATTCACTCAGACAAAAAACGGGGCACCCATGTCCGAAAGGGGCGCTCCGTTTTCATATGCAAAAGAAATTTTCGGGCACGAAAAAAGCCCGCTGCGGAAGCGGGCTTGAGAGGTTCTCTTACAGTGCGATGCCGAGGATGGTCCACAGGAGCATGATCCAAAGGAGGACGCCCCAGAGCCCCATCTTTCCGCATTCAAGGGAGATCTCGGGCTTCTCTTTGCCCCACACGAAGTAGAGCGCGATGCCGGCGGGGCAGACGAAGAAGGAGAGGCACTGCCAGCCGATGAGCGGGTTGCCGAACGTTCTTTGGCACCACGGGACGATGGACTTATAGAAGCCGAGGGTGAGGTCGACGCTCACCGCGAACCCGAGGGCGAGGAAGAGCACGTCGATGCCGAGGTAGAGCCAGCTGAGGTAGAGCGCTCCGCCGCCGCCTGCGTTGGTGCAAAGATTCATGACCATCGAGATGATGCCGACGCTCAAGAAGAAGGAGACGTCGTGTTCATCCGAATGGCGGTTGATGTAGCCGTAGAAGGCCATCATAAATGCCGTCAAAAAGAGAGTGACGATGCCGATAGCTAACATAATTCCCCCCAAATATTAGAATTTCTTACATTATAATACTGTTCGCACCAATTGTCAAGGCATCGGATGAAATTTTCATGAAAAAATTGCCGTGCGGAGGGAGAACGGGGCGCGCGGAAGTCTTTTTCCGCATACAATGGGGTGACCGCCTTCTCAGGCACGGGAGTTTTACAAATGCAGTGGTTTACCCTTCTCCATCCGGGGGTGCAGGCGCTTTTCGTATCCCTCTTCATGTATGCGGCGACCGCGCTTGGCGCAACGCTCGTCTTCTTCTCCAAAAAGTTCCGCGTCACCGCGCTCACGGCGATCACGGGTGCGGCGGCGGGCATCATGATCGCGGCAAGTTTCTTCTCGCTGCTGCTCCCCGCGCTCGATTATGAGAGTTTTCTTCCCGATTACCTCACCGTCACGCTCGGCTTTCTCATGGGCGGGGCGTTCATCATTCTCTCCGACGTGCTGTTCTCGCGCCGCAAACGCGGCTTCGGCGGCATGGGGCGGGAGGGATGTCTGCTCTTTCTCGCCGTCACCATGCACAACATCCCCGAGGGCATGGCGGTGGGCGTTGCACTCGCTGCGGGGAATGCGCAGGGCACGTTGCTCGCCGCGCTCATCTTCGCCTTCGGCATCGCGGTGCAGAATTTTCCCGAGGGGGCATGCGTCGCCTTTCCCCTCCGCGCACAGGGGATGAAGCCCGCGCGCGCCTTCCTCTTCTCGCAGGGCTCGGGCGCCATCGAGATCCCCGCATGCGTCATCGGAGCCGTCGCGGCCACCTTCATCACGGGGCTCATGCCGTGGGCGCTCACCTTTTCGGCGGGGGCCATGATCGCGGTCGTGTGCTCCGAACTCATCCCCGCCTGTTTTTCGGGGAACAAGTCGGTCGCCTCGGCGGGCATCCTGTTCGGGTTCTGCGTCATGATGATCCTCGACGTCGCGCTCGGATAGCGATGTATAAATCCCTCCCGCGGGTGCATACTTGTGGTATGGAAACGGAAGGAAAGAGTGTAAAAAAGAGGGAAGAGACACGCGCGAAACTCGAAGTTTCTGCGCCGAAGAGAGAAAACGAGCATACCATGTCCGCGAGACGCATTGCAGTGATCGTCGGCGCATCCTCCGGCATCGGCCGTGAGACGGCCCTTCGGCTCCTCTCGCGCGGGTATCGGGTCTACAACATCTCCCGCACGCCCTTCAAGGGGGAACGGGTGAAGACCATCGCGGCGGACGCGGCCATCGAGGGAGAGCTCGGCAGTGCCGTCGTGGAGGCGGGGGAGGACGCCGGGGCGATCGACCTGTTCGTCTATTCGGCGGGATTTTCCATGGCGGCGCCCATCGAGCACGCCAAGAGCGGGGACTACCGCTATCTCTTCGAAGTCAATTACTTCGGTGCGGTGGAGGCCCTCCGCGCGGCGGCGCCCTATTTGAAACGGCGGGGCGGCCGTGCCATCCTCGTGGGCTCATTGGGGGGTACCATGCCCATACCCTACGATAGTTTTTACTCCTCCTCCAAGGCCGCACTCGAGATGCTGGCACGGGAGGCGGACCTCGAACTGCGGCCATATGGCGTGCGCGTCTCGGCCCTTTTGCCCGGGGGAACGGCGACGGATTTCACCTACGCGAGGCGGGTATACAGCGAGGAGGAGAGCCTGACCTATGCGCCCTCGGTGAAGAAGGCCTCCGCGGCCCTTGCCAACATGGAACAGGGCGGCATGAATCCCTCGCTCGTGGCAGAGGCCGTCATCAAGCTCGCCGGCAAGCCCAACCCGCCCACCGTGACGGCCGTCGGCGGCAAAAACAACCTTGTCCGCTATGCCAACAAACTGCTCCCCGAGCGCGTCACCGATTGGCTGGTGCGGAAAAAATTCAACCAGCGCTGAACATCTATGACGCATTCGGAGGGTACCATGTCCGAAGAATGCCGTTCAAAATCCCAAAAAGCTGCTCTTGGGCAGCTTTTTTCTTTGGGAAATTTTTGACATCGGGCGGCCAAATTTTCCCAAATACCTTGACGGGAGCGGGGCGGTGTGGTATGATAAAACAAAGGAGGAGGATATGAAAAAATTTTGGATGGTATGTACGGCACTGCTCGTCGCGCTTGCCGCGGCATTGTGTGCATGTGCCGGGGAGGAGGAACAGGTGAAAGAGAGAACACTGCGGCATCTGCCCTCGGGCCTCAAATACGAGGTGGAATGGGACGCGCACCGCGTGGAGTATACCGACGCAGAGGGCAACGAGATCTCCCTCTTCGGGCAACTCTACACGCCCAAGCGGGAGGGGAAATTTCCCGCCGTCATCCTGAGCCACGGGTTCAACGGGCACTACCGCGACTTTCCGTCCGAGTGCCAGAGGTTCACCGAGAGGGGGTATGTCTGCTATGCCTTTGATTTTTGCGGCGCGCAGGCGGGCGGCGAGAGCACGGGCAGGACGGCCGCCGACTACACTCCCTTCACCATGAAAGAGGACCTTTGCGCCGTCATCGAAGACATCGGGAAGGTGCCCTGCGTCGACAGCACGCAGATCTTCCTCTTCGGGGGGAGCCAGGGCGGCTTTGTAACGGCGCTCACCGCGGCCGACGACGAGATCAAGGATCGCATCGCCGCCATCGCGATGTATTTCCCCGCTCTCAACATCCCCGACGATTGGCGGGGCAAGCCCGAGGCGGACACCCCGCTCATGGGTTATTCCATCGGGGCAAGCTTCATCCGCTCCGTGCAGGACCTCGATCCCTTCGCCGTCATCGGCAACTTCAAAAAGGACGTCTGCATCGTCTGGGGGGACCAAGACGCCCTCGTCGCCCGCAAATACATCGACGGCGCGGTGGAGGCCTACGGCGCGGACAGGGTGGATCTCACCGTCATCCCGGGCGCGGGGCACGGCTTCGGCGGGGAGGCGCTCACGACGGCCGTCGAGAAGGTGCTCGCCTTCCTCGAAGCCCACACCTATGCGTGAGCGGAAGGGAAAAGTATCACATAAAATTTCCATTAAAATGAAAAACAAAAGGCGGGATCGCAGACATGCCCCCCGTCTTTTTTGTGTAGGGGGATACGTCCTGCCCCCGCGTTCCTTAAAAGCCGCGCGGTGCATCGCTCCCGAAAGACGGCCCGAAATGCGGCACAGACAGGGCCCTTCTCCCATGCAAAACATGCCGCAAAAGCAGTATACTTCATTTAATAAACTGATTTTATCTTCGGCTGAGCTATTGACAAAACAGGAAATCTCTGTTATAATGGCATTACTCTATTCAAATCCAAACAGAGAGGGAGAAAATATGGATATCAGGGAAATTCTCAAACGTTGCGACCATACCCAGCTCGCCGTCACGGCGACGTGGGCAGACATCAAGGCATTGATCGACGATGGGGTCAAGTATCAGACGGCCTCCGTCTGCATCCCGCCCTGCTATGTCAAACAGGCCAAGGAATATGCGAACGGGGGTGTGGCGATCTGCACCGTCATCGGCTTCCCCAACGGATACAGCACCGCTGAGGTGAAGTGCGCCGAGGCGGCGGACGCCGTTCAAAACGGGGCCGACGAGATCGACATGGTCATCAACGTCGGCGACCTGAAATGCGGGAAGTATAAGGAAATGCTCAAAGAGATCAAGGCCGTCAAGGAGGCGTGCGCGGGCAAGCTCCTCAAAGTCATCGTGGAGACTTGTCTACTCAGCGACCTCGAAAAGATGATCGCGACCCAGATCGTCGCCGCCGCGGGCGCGGACTACATCAAGACGTCCACGGGCTTCTCCAAGGCGGGCGCCACCTTCCGCGACGTGGAGATCTTCAAGGAGCAGATCGACCGCCACCATCTCGATATCAAGATCAAGGCCGCGGGGGGCATCTCCTCCATCGCCGACGCCGAGAAGTTCATCTCGCTCGGGGCGGACAGGCTGGGCACTTCCCGCATCGTCAAGATCGTCAAGGAGGAGGGGCTGTTATGAGTGAGCACAAGAACATTCCCACGCCGCACATCGCGGCAAACTACGGCGACTTCGCCCCGACCGTGCTCATGCCGGGCGATCCGCTCCGCTCTAAATTCATCGCGGAAAACTTCCTCGAAAACCCCGTGCTCGTCAACAATGTGCGCGGCGTGAACGGGTTCACGGGCACCTACAAGGGCAAGCGCGTCTCCGTCATGGCCTCGGGCATGGGCCAGCCCGCGATCGGCATCTATTCCTACGAGCTCTTCAATTTCTATGGTGTGGAGCAGATCATCCGCGTGGGCTCGTGCGGCAGCTTCGTCGAAGATCTGCATGTGCGGGATATCATCCTCGCGCAGGGCGCGTGCACCAACGGCAACTACGCCATGCAATATAACCTCCCCGGCACCTTCTGCCCGATTGCGGACTTCGGGCTCCTGCGCAGGGCGGCAGAGGAGTGCGAGAAGGCGGGCGTCCACTACAAAGTGGGCAACATCTTTTCCTCCGACATGTTCTACGACGACGCCGCAAGCGGCATGCAATGGGCCAAGATGGGCGTCTTGGGCGTGGAGATGGAGTCGGCGGCGCTCTACTGCAACGCCGCCCGCGCGGGCAAGAAGGCGCTGTGCATCTGCACCGTGAGCGACAGCTTCATCCACCCCGAGGAGAACACGACGGCCGAGGAGCGCCAAAATAGCTTCACGGCCATGATGAAGATCGCCCTCGAGCTGGCATAAGCGGCGGGCGCGTATCGCGAGGTCAACATGAAGAGATTTTTTTTGGTCGTACTCGACAGTTTCGGCGTGGGGGAGCTCCCCGACGCATACAGATGGCACGACGAGGGCAGCAATACGCTCGGCGCCATCCGCAACCACCCCAACTTTCATTGCCCCAACATGCAGGCGCTCGGCCTCTTCAACATCGAGGGCGTAGGCGGCGGCGTGAAGTCTCCCGCGGGGAGCTTTGCCCGCATGGCGGAGAGGTCGATGGGGAAGGATACCACCATCGGCCACTGGGAGATCGCGGGGCTCGTCTCCCCCGAACCGCTCCCCACTTACCCCGAAGGATTCCCCCCCGAGGTCATCTCCGAGTTCGAGAAACGGACGGGGCACAAGGTCATCTGCAACAAGCCCTATTCGGGCACGGAGGTCATCAAGGACTACGGCCCCGAGCACATGAAGACGGGCGCGCTCATCGTCTATACTTCGGCCGACAGCGTCTTCCAGATCGCCGCGCATGAGGACATGGTACCCCTCGATGAGCTCTACCGCTGCTGTGAGATCGCACGCGAGATGCTCGTGCCTCCCCACAATGTGGGGCGCGTCATCGCCCGTCCCTTCGCGGGGGAATACCCCTTCGCGCGCACGGCGGGCCGCCACGACTTCTCCCTCGTCCCCCCCGCGGACACCATGCTCGACCTGCTCAAAAGGGCGGGCTACGAGACCATCTCCGTCGGCAAGATCTTCGATATCTTTGCGGGGAAGGGGCTCACGGAGAGCAACCGCACCGTCTCGAACACCAACGGGCTGGAAGTGACGAAGAAGATGCAGGCGCGCTCCTTCGAAGGGCTGTGCTTCGTCAACCTCGTGGACTTCGACATGAAGTACGGCCACCGCAACGACGTGGCGGGCTATGCGGCCGCGGCGACGGAGTTCGACGAGTTTCTCGGAGGCTTCCTCTCGGACATGGGTGAGGGCGATGTGCTCCTCATCACGGCCGACCACGGTTGCGACCCCTCGACGCCCTCGACCGATCACTCCCGCGAATACACGCCCATGCTCATCTGCGGCAAGGGCATCAAGGGCGGCGTAGACCTCGGAACGAGAGAGACGTTTGCCGACATCAGCGCCACCGTGCTCGACTATTTCGGCGTTCCCAAGGAGGGGACGGCGGGCACGAGCTTTTTGAAGGAAGTATTGAAATGACGGACTACGCTCCCCTCATGGCCGCGGCACAGCGCGCGCGGCAACGTTCCTATTCGCCCTATTCGCACTTCCGCGTGGGGGCGGCCCTGCTCACCAAAGAGGGCAAGATCTACACGGGCTGCAACATCGAGAACGCGGCCTTTTCCGCCACCGTCTGTGCCGAGAGAACAGCTTTTTTCAAGGCGGTGAGCGAGGGCGAGCGCGATTTCGAGGCCATTGCCATCATCGGGGGCAAGGAGGGGGAGACCGCTCCCTTCTGTGCCCCCTGCGGCGTTTGCAGGCAGGTAATGGCCGAATTCTGCCCCAAAGATTTCAAGGTGATCTTGGGCAATGAAGAGCATTTTGAAGTCTATACCTTGGACATGGTATTGCCGTTTTCGTTCACGGACAAAGATTTGTCCTGATTTTTGCGGAGGACGGATCTTCCGTCCCGTTCCCGGCGTATGAAAAGAAATCTCTATAAAGTATCCGCGTTCCTCGTGGCGTCGCTCCTCTGCCTCGCCACACTTTTCGGTTGCACGAATCCTCAGAACACGCCCAAGAAAGACGTCGTCAAGCTCTCCTTCTTCGCCGTCAACGATCTGCACGGCAAGTTCATGGATACCTCCGGCCAGCCCGGCGTGGACGAATTCACGACGTACATGAAACAGCTCTATGAAGACCCCGCCCGCGAGGAGATCCTGCTCTCCTCGGGAGACATGTGGCAGGGGACGGTGGAGTCCTCCACGACCAAGGGCAAGCTCATGACGGAGTGGATGAACGGGCTCGGGTTCGTCTCCATGACGCTCGGCAACCACGAATACGATTGGGGCTCGGCCGTGCTCACGCCCAACAGCGAGCTCGCCGACTTCCCCTTCCTCGCCATCAACGTGACGGAGAACGGTACCATGCCCGCCTATTGCAAGCCGTCGGTGACGGTGGAAAGGGACGGGATGAAGATCGGCATCATCGGCGCCATCGGAGACTGTCTCTCCTCCATCTCGGGTGACTTTACGGAGGGGCTGAAATTTGCCACGGGCGACGCGCTCACCTCGCTCGTCAAGAACGAATCGTCCCGCCTGAGGAAAGAGGGGTGCGATTTCATCGTCTACTCCATCCACGACGGTGGCGACGAGTTCAGCTCTTCGGGCACGAACAGCGTCACAAACAGCGACATGGTGTATTACGACACCGCCCTCTCCGATGGCTACGTCGACCTCGTCTTCGAGGCGCACACCCACCAAAAGTATATCTTGCAGGATGAACACGGCGTCTACCACTTGCAGGGCGGCGGCGAGAACAAGGGCATCAGCCGCGCCGACGTCACCTTCTACACGGGCTCGGGCAAATATGAAGTGGAGCCCAAGATCGTCGCGCCCGCCGTCTATGCGGACGAGGACCTGAAAGACGACCCCTCCGTGGACACGCTCTTCGGCAAATACTTCCCGGACAGCAACCCCTATACCACCGTGCTCGGCGAGAATTTCGCGCGGTGGAGCTCGGACGACATTGCCGATAAGGTCGCCGCACTGTACTATAAGAAGGGCCAAGAGGTGTGGGGCGAACGCTACGACATCGTGCTCGGCGGCGGCTATCTCAAGACGCGCAGCCCCTACGATCTCGCCAAGGGCAACGTGACCTATGCGGACATCTTCTCGCTCTTGCCCTTCGACAACGCCATCGTTTTGGGACGCATCAAGGGCTCCGACCTTAAGAAAAACTTCCTCACGTCCAAGAGCAACTACCACACCTACTTCTCCGACTATCCCACGATCTCGGACAGCGGTGAGTATTACATCATCGTCGACAGCTACACCTCTACATACAGGTACAACAACATCCATGAGGTGGCGCGGCTCGAAGAGGACACCTTTGCGCGGGACCTCGTCGCGGACTATATCTCCGACGGGCGGCGGGCTTCCTGACGGCAGCTTTCGGCACCTTTCCGTCTCAAGACCCAAGCCGCCAAAAAAATCGAATAAGAGGTATTTTTATGAGAATGTATGATATCATCAAGAAGAAGCGCGACGGGGGAGAGCTCTCCACCGAAGAGATCGCCTTCTTCATCCAAGGCGTCACCGACGGGAGCATCCCCGATTACCAGATCTCCGCGCTGTGCATGGCCATTTACTTCAAGGGCATGTCCGTGAGGGAGACGTGCGATCTCACCTTTGCCGTGCGCGATTCGGGCGACAAGGTGGACTTCTCCTCCATCCGCGGCATCCGCGTAGACAAGCACTCGACGGGCGGCGTGGGGGATAAGACCAGCCTCGTCGTCGCACCCATCGTGGCCTCCCTCGGCGTGAAAGTCGCCAAGATGAGCGGCCGCGGGCTGGGGCACACGGGCGGCACCGTAGACAAGCTCGAGGCCATCGAGGGCTTCCGCACGACGCTCTCCGACGCCGATTTCATCAGGCAGGTCAACGACATCGGCCTCGCCATCGTGGGGCAGTCGCGGCAGTTCGCCCCCGCGGATAAAAAGCTCTATGCCCTGCGCGACGTCACGGCCACCGTGGACAGCATGCCCCTCATCGCCGCGAGCATCATGGGCAAAAAACTCGCCGCCGACGACGATTGCATCGTGCTTGACGTCAAGACGGGGAGCGGGTCCTTCATGAAGACGGTGGATGAAAGCCGCGCGCTCGCCCGCCTCATGGTGGACATCGGCAAGAACGCGGGCAAGAAGATGAAGGCGCTCATCACGAATATGGACAGGCCCCTCGGGCACGCCATCGGCAACTCTCTCGAAGTCATCGAGGCGGTGGAAACGCTTTGCGGCCGCGGGCCCGAAGACCTCACCGAAGTCTGCCTCACTTTGGCCGCCCACATGCTGTCACTTGCGGGCATGGGTACCCCCGATGAGGCCATGGCGCTCGCAAAGCGGGCCATCTCCGACGGCAGCGCGCTCGCAAAACTCAAGGAGTGCGTCGCGGCGCAGGGGGGCGACGTCCGCCTCATCGAAGACACAAAGAATTTCAAGAAGGCGAAGTATTCGCGCGACGTCAGGAGCACACAGAGCGGCTACATCGCCCATGCCGATACGGAGGCCTACGGCCTCGCCAGTCTCGCCCTCGGTGCGGGGCGCAACACGGCGGAGGACGATATCGACTTCTCCGCGGGCATCCTCCTCAAAAAGAAGACGGGAGACTATGTGGAAGCGGGCGAGACGCTCGCGACGCTGTATACCGACAACGAGGCCCTCTTCGAGGGGGCGGAGGCAAGACTTCGCGCGGCAACGCGCATGCAGAGCGGGCGGCCCGAAGAAGAGCCCCTCGTCTACGACATCGTGGAATAAACGCGGAAAGCGCCGTACATCGTACGGAAAAAGGGAAGAACTATGGCAAAACTCTACTTCAAATTCGGCGCGATGGGCTGTTCCAAGACGGCGCAGGCGCTCATCACGAAGTTCAACTATGAGGAGCGCAACATGAAGGTTTTGCTCCTCAAACCCGCCATCGACACGAGGGACGGCGCCACCGTCGTCAAATCGCGCATCGGGCTGCAAAAGGACGCTGTGGCCGTGGCGTCGGAGGAGGACCTGCACAGGCTGTATCTCGAAAAATACGCCGACTGCGACGTCATCATCGTGGACGAGTGCCAATTTCTGACCCCCGAACAGGTGGACCAGCTCGCCGACATCGTCATCGAACGCGACATCCCCGTGCTCTGCTTCGGCCTCTCCACGGATTTCACCACCCACCTCTTCCCGGGGAGCAAGCGGCTGTTCGAGATCGCCGAATCGATCAGCGAGATCAAGTCGGTGTGCACCTGCGGGGCGAAGGCGACGGTGAACGCGAGGCTGGATGACAACGGCAACATCGTCACGGAGGGATCACAGGTGCTTCTCGGCGGCAACGACAGATACGTCGCCATGTGCAGGAAATGCTGGCTGAAAATGCGCGCGCAACAAGCAGGAGGAAATACATGAATCTCACCAAAAGAACACTGACGCTCATCACGGCGCTCCTGATGTGCCTCGCGCCCGCCTTTGCGGGGAGCGGGCCGATTACGGCGGCGGTATGGGCGGAGACCGATTACTACGCGCCGATCACGGCCACGAAGGGGGACGAACTCCTCGGCCAGCTCCACGATCTCATCACCACCACGCATACGACCTATACGACGTATGACGGCATCAAAAAGAATTTGCCTCAAACCGACCCCGCGCTTGACGGCGGAGAGGGCATCGTTGAGTTCTATACGCATGAGCCCATTCGGGAATATACATTGAACGGAAGCGATGCAGGGAGATGGAACCGTGAGCACGTTTGGCCGCAGGCAGACTCTTCGCTTTGGGGAAAAGAGGGCGGCGGTGCGGACCTGCATCACATCCGTCCTACTGAAGTCAAGATGAACAACAGTCGGGGCAACGACAAATTCGGGAAAGTCACGAACGGAGGTGCCATTTATTCCAAGACGATAAGCGGCGCCGACTCCCAACTCGGCGGACATCATGCGGGCGGCGTGTTCGAGCCTCTCGACAATGTAAAGGGTGACGCGGCGCGCATCGTGATGTATCTGTATGTGCACTACAACAAGGCCGAAAACGTGCACGGCACGACCAATGGCAACGGACGGTCGAGCTATTTCGGCACCCTTCATTTCACCGACATCATGGCGGGGACGGAAGAGGAGGCGATCGAACTTCTCCTCGAATGGAACGAGCTCGACCCCGTGGATGACATCGAAAAGACGCGCAACGAGGTCGCGTTCGGCATCCAGGGCAACCGCAATCCCTTCATCGATTACCCCGAGTATGCGGACATGGTATGGGCTCCGCCCGTCGATCCCGATCCTACACCCGTAGACCCCGACCCCACGCCTGTCGATCCCGACCCCGCCCCGGGCGGCAGCGAGAACCCCGGCAGTAGCGAGACCCCCGGTAGCAGCGAGACTCCCGGCAGTGGCGAGAATCCGAGCGGGGAGGGGAGCGGGACGCAACAGCCCTCCGCACCCGTCAAGGACAAAGAGCCCGACAACAGCCTTCTCATCGGCTGTATCGCGGGCGCCGTGTGCGTGCTTCTCTTGGCCGCGGGCGTCATCGTCGCGGTCGTGGCCGTCCGCCGCATGAAGAAATGAGGCGGGCAGGAAAGAGACTGCGTTTTTTGTATAAAATCTATTGAAATGAGATTGACATCTTCCGCGTGAAATGATATAATTTCCGTGGATAAGGCGGGGAAGGGAAAAACCCTGCGGTTTCTCCATCCCCCCAAAGCTCGTTCAACAGGTTTTTCGAAAGTTTTTCACAAGTTGTTTCTAATAAGGAGGAGAGGAAATATGCCAAGTTTGTTGGCTCTGAATCCGCTGAACTCGACAGATATCGTATTTTTCATCGTGCTTGCGGTGCTCGTTGCACTCTGCATTGTGTTCTATTTCCTCGTTCCCATTCTGAATAAGGCCCAATACCAGGAGATGCGGGACAACCTCAAAAAGAGAGAGGATGCCTTCAAGTCCAACGTGCGCCGCACCGACGGGTCCACGGCCACGGGCGACGCGGGACAAGCCGCAGAAGCTCCCGTGGAAGTAGAAGAAGCTCCCGTGGAGGAAGCTCCTGCGGAACCCGTAGAAGAGGGTTTGGAAGAGACCCCTGCGGACGGGACTGCGTTCGCGCAGCAGACGGACGATGCGGAAAAGTAATATTTTCGCGACCGTTATCTACTTCATCTTCACGTTCGGCATCGGCGTGATCTTCGCGCTGACGCTGCCCGGATACTTTGCAACGTTCACCGTCCCTGCGGAAGTGATCGCGGAGGCGCTCAAAGAGGGAGACTTTCTGACGGCGCTCGTCCTATCGGAGCCCATCGGGTTTTCCAAAGAGCCCGCGGCCGAGCAAAAATTCGAGGGCGGCGGAGGGCTCGTTTTATACGAAACGGTGATGGAGGTCTACGACACGGGTACCTCCGATGACGCCGATCCCCCCGCGGACGGGCTGACCCGCGGCATGCTCTACAAGTGCTACACGGGCTACCTCTACGGCGTGGAGGGAAGCTACGACGTATACGGCGAATCAGACAACCAAACGTCGCTCACGGTGACCGCGGCAGACGGGACGGAGAAACGCCTTCCGCTCCTCGATTACGACGCGAACGCCGACGGCAAGAACGACGGGATATCCACGTTCATCCAGAGCGGATTCGTGCTCTTGGAGATCCGCGAGAGCGACGTCTCCTCGGTGAAGAAGCTGACTTTTACCGACAGGAGAGGCACCGCGGCATACACGGCGGAGGCGGCAAAGGAACTGCGCTTCGAGAGCGCGTTCTTCGGCTGTTTCGGCGACATGGGTGCCTACAATGAGCTCGTCGCCGCGGGCAACAGAGAGGGCATCACGGAGGAAGAGACGGAGTCGCTCGTCGCCGCCCGCAATGCTTACGTCGATGCCGTCGTCAAGGCGGTGGGGGAGCAAAGCGGCTGCGAGGTCACGGCCCGCTCGGAGGAATACAAGGCCGCGTCGGAGACGGTCGGCAAGCGCGCGAACGGCAAGGCAGTGCCCTTCATCATCCTCTACTTCGTCGCGATCTACATCATCGCCGACTTCCTCCTCGGCACGCACTACATCATCAAATTCTTCAAGTGGTTCCTGTTCAAGGTGTGCAAGATCCCGCACAAGGAGAAGAGGGGGCCCGCCAAAGAGGACGTCTTCGGCCACGATTATTACAGCATGGTGACGTTTTCGTTGGACCTCGGCGAGGTGCCCGAGTTCAGCGGGAGCGTGGAGATCAAATACACGGGTGAGGGCGAAGAGTTCGTATTTTCCCTCCTCAAAGAAGGGGGGTACACCGCAACGCTGCGCATGAAGGCGGGCGTGTACGTCAATCCGTTCATCGACATCGACAGAACGTATGCCCCCGTGGACCTGCCGGACAACCTGGTAGTCGAGGGGTACCGGATGGATAAAATCGTCAAAATAGTAAGGCGCGAGGTTTAACGCTTATGAAGATAACCATTCAGCACTTGACCAAGATCTTTCCGAGTCGCACAAAGGGAGGCAAAGCGGTGCACGCCGTGGAGGACATGAACATCGAGATCCCCTCCGGCAAGCTCGTGGGCCTTCTCGGGCCGTCGGGTTGCGGCAAGTCGACCACGCTCTTCATGCTGAGCGGGTTGGAGAGCCCTTCCTCCGGCAAAATCCTCTTTGACGACCAGGATGTGACCACGCTCGCTGCCGAAAAGCGCGGCGTCGGTCTGGTCTTCCAGAACTATGCGCTGTATCCGCACATGACGGTGGAGCAGAACATCCGCTTCCCGCTCGATAACATGCGCATCAAGAAGGAAGAGGGCAATGCCCGTGCGCTCGACGCGGCAAGGCTGGTGCAGATCGAGGATCTGATGGCCCGCAAGCCCAGCGAACTCTCGGGCGGCCAGCAGCAGCGCGTCGCCATCGCCCGCGCACTCGTCAAAATGCCCAACGTCCTCCTCTTGGACGAGCCCCTCTCCAACCTCGACGCACGCCTCAGGCTGCAGACGCGCGAGGAGATCAAGCGCATCCAGCGCACCACGGGCATCACGACGGTCTTCGTCACGCACGACCAGGAAGAGGCGATGAGCATCTGCGACATCATGGTGGTCATGAAGCTGGGCGTCATGCAGCAGATCGGCGCCCCGCAGGACATTTATGACGACCCCAACAACCTCTTCGTTGCCAACTTCCTCGGCACGCCTCCCATCAACATCTTCAAGGGGAGGATCGAGGGCGGCAGGGTCTACATCGGCGGGGAAGCCGTTGCCGAGACGCACTACGGCGACCGCGAAGTCTATGTGGGCATCCGTCCCGAGGGATTCATCTACAACGAAGACGGTGCGCTGACGCTCAACGTCGACCATATCGAGGTCATGGGTAGGGACAAATCCGTCGTCTCCACGCACGAGAGCTCCACCAAGCCGACCGTGCGCTGCATCATCGACAGCGACGTGGCCCTTCCCCAAGACGCCGCTACCCTGAGATTCAATATCAAACCCTACAAGCTGTTCCTGTTTGACGCTGAGACGGAAGAGAGGTTGAGATGATGGAAGAAAAGAAGGACAATGGCGCCGCAACGCCTCAGACACCTCCGAAAAAGCACAATAGGGTCGCGCAGTATTTTATCGATTTGGGCTCCCGCATCAAGGGGTGGTTTGTAGATAAGTACACGGCGGTCAAAGACTTTTTCTACGGCTTTACGAAGGCGGGCCGCGAAGAGAAAAAGGCGCTCGCCGCAGAGGGGCCGCAACTTTCCCGCGGGGAGAGATTCCGCCGCGGCCTCAAAGCACAGAGCGGATGGATCTTCGTCGCGCCTGCGCTCATTCTGATGGCGGTCTTCACATTTTATCCCATCTTTGCCGCGTTCTTCAACTCCTTCAAACAGGGGTATTCGGGGATGACGGGCAAATTCAACGGATGGGGTTTTGACAATTTCATTCGAGTATTGAAAGGCGACACGGGGACGGGAGGAGCCAACTTTGTTCAATGTTTAGTGAACACGTTGCTCCTGACTTTTATCTCCGTGCCTCTTTCAACTTTATTGGCCCTTCTCATCAGCGTGGCGCTCAATTCCATCAAGAAGGTGCAGAAGGCCTACCAGACCATCCTCTTCTTGCCCTATCTCACCAACGCGCTCGCAATGGGCGCCGTGTTCGCGACCTTCTTCAAGATCATCGGCACGGCGAGCAATACGGAGACGGTGGGCATCGTCAACATCATCCTCGGCTGGTTCGGCATCTCGCCCATCGACTGGGTGGGTCTGCAATCGCCGCATTGGCAGATAGGGAGCCTGAGTATCCCATGGGCCAAATACATCGTCGCCATCGTCTATGAGGTGTGGTCGGGCCTGCCCTTCAAGATCCTCATCCTGTTCAGCGCGATGCAGTCCATCAATAAGCAGTATTACGACGCCGCGCAGGTAGACGGTGCGAGCCGCTGGACCATCCTCTGGAAGATCACCGCGCCGATGATCATGCCCCAGATCAGTTACCTCTTGGTGACGGGCATCATGGGCGGCATGAAACAGTATTCCGCGATCGTGGGTCTGTTCGGCGAAACGATGGGGATGGACTACGACATGGGTACCATGGTCGGATATCTCTACAACTACATCGAGCTCGGACAGACGGGCTATGCGTTCGCCGGATCCCTGATGCTGTTTGTGATCATCATGATCATCACATGGATCAACAACAGGGTGACGAAGAAGCGCACGACGTACAGATAAGGAGGAACCTTAGATGTCT
Organism: uncultured Clostridia bacterium; assembly: GCA_947624215.1. Taxonomy (GTDB): domain Bacteria; phylum Bacillota; class Clostridia; order Christensenellales; family Borkfalkiaceae; genus Gallimonas. The sequence continues at coordinate 1,089 of CANQJJ010000020.1, read as the reverse complement.
GAGAACAAGAAAAAAGAAGCCGCCGTCGTCGGCAAGTGGGATCTCTCCGCGGGCGACGAGGGGTTTGACGCCGAAAAGGCAAAAAAGAGAGATAAGATCAAACACATCGTCAAGAACGTCTTCGTCTATGTGTTCCTGACGGCGTGCGCGGTGCTCTCCTTCCTGCCCTTCTATTGGATGCTCATGTCCTCCGTCAAGACGGAGATGGAGTTCCGCGAATCGGTGCCCACCTTCTTCCCGCACACCTTCCAGTGGAAGAACTATTGGATGATCTTCCACCAGGTGCTCCCGGGCTCGGGGACGAACGCGTCCTTTGCGCAGATCCTCATCAATACCATCGTCGTGGGGCTTCTGTCCACCTTCCTCGGGCTCGTGGTCATCGTCATCACGGCGTATGCCCTCGCGCGCATGGATTTCAAGGGGAAAAATCTTCTCTTCGCCATCATGCTCGCGACGATGATGATCCCCGGCGAACTCTTCACGGTCTCCAATTATATCACCGTCGCCAAGGCGCACATGAATAATTCCTACACCGTGCTCATCCTGCCCTTCCTCGTGAGCGTCTACTACATCTATCTGCTCAGGAACAACTTCATGCAGATACCGAACTCGCTATACCAGGCGGCGAAAGTAGACGGGCTGAGCGATTTGGGGTACCTGCTCAAGGTCATGGTCCCGCTCACGGCGCCCACGCTCATCTCCATCACGCTGCTCAAATTCATCGGCACGTGGAACAGCTACATCTGGCCCCGCCTCGTCAACACGCAGCCTTGGCAGATGATCACCAACTGGGTGACGGGCGGCTTCGTCGACAGGGTACAGCCGACGAGCCCTTGGGGAGACAATTGGTCGATCTACAACAACTACTACGGGGCGTCCATGCCGCTCGACACGCTGAAGATGGCGGCCGTCTGCATGGTCAGTTTGCCCCTCCTCATCCTCTTCATCTTCTGCCGCAAATACATCATGCGCGGCGTTTCCAAGAGCGGTACGAAGGGTTGATACGGCCATCGTAGCGAAAACACATTTGAGATCCATCGGATTTCTTCCGTGCCCGCAAGGGTATGGCGGAGATAAAATCAAAAAAAG
>CANQJJ010000019.1 GCA_947624215.1 uncultured Clostridia bacterium | reverse complement strand
TCAATTCTACACCAATCGGAGTTCTTTTGTCTACCTCATCGGCATAGCCTCTTTTGAACCACGCGACTATCGCGTGGCTTTCGTATAACCAAAAAATGTACCCGAGCGCGTCGGGTACACCTGTTGTATGAAGTTCAGTGCAGGAGGATGTTCTCCCCGCCCCGCAGACGGGACTCCTCGGCCGCGTAGGCCATGAGGTGGCTCTCGACGGAGGCCTCGAGGGAGGTCTCCCCCTTGTCCTTGCCCGTGAGCACGTCATAGAGGTCGGAGACAAGCCCGTTGTCGCCGCCGCCGTGGGCGCCGTCCGTCTCCCCGAGCGCGGAGATCGGATAGACCGTGGTCTCCCCGCCGAATACTTTGAGGGCGAGAGAGTCGGCCGCCTCGTCGAGCACGAGCTCGCCCGCGGTCCCGAAGAAGCGCATGATGCGCCCGATGTCCGCCGTAAAGCCCATCATGGTGAGGGTCGCCTTGACGCCGTTCGCAAAGGAGATCTGCACCAATTGGTGGTCGACGACGTCGTTGTCCATGTGATAGACGCAGCGGCCGTAAGGGCCCTCCGAAAGCGCTTTCGTGAGGTCATCCTCAGACATGGGGTAGGCCGACGTTATCTGGCTGAACGGCCACTCCTGTGCGGGGCAGCCCTTCTTTTTGAAATCTTCGAGGTAAATTTTCTTGGCGCTGTAGGGGCAGGCGTCGACGTATTTGCACGAAAGACAGCGCTCGGCCGCACCTGCGGGGGCATTCTCCGCACGGAAGTGCCGAAGGTCCCCCACCGAGGAGACGCTCACGGCGCGGGAGCCCGCATACCATTGGAGAAGGTCCAGATCGTGGCAGCACTTGGCGAGGATCATGGGGGCCGTCTGCTCCCGCGAGTGCCAATTGCCGCGGACGTAGCTGTGCGCGACGTGCCAATAGGCCACCTGTTCGAGGGCCTGTATCGCGACGAGATCCCCGATCTTGCCCGCCTTGATGAGCTCCGCAGCCTTTTTGAAGGCGGGAGCATAGCGGAGGACATGGCAGACGAGCACCTTGCCGCCGTACTTTTTCTGCGCCGCGAGGAGGGCTTCACACTCCTCTTTGCTATCCGTGATGGGCTTCTCCAAGAGGATGTCATACCCGAGGGCGAGCGCGCGAAGGCATTCTCTTACGTGGTCCCTGTCCATTGTCGCGATGACGAGAAGATCCGCGCGCTTGCTTTCGAGAAATTCATCCTCGTGCGCGAAACGGTTCTGTTCGGGCACGGAGAAACGTTCGCCGAATACTTTGAGGCGTTCGGCGTTGCCGTCGCACAGGGCGACGATCTGAAACTCGGACGGGCGGGCCTGCATGAGGACGCCGTAGGTCTGCGCCCCGCGGTTGCCGCACCCGAGAATGGCTACGGTGAAAGGTCTCACAGCTCTCCTCCCGCCATAAATCCCTCGTGCGAGGTAAATACGCTCCTGAACATCTCGGTGATGCCCTTGGGACGGGTGATGGCGCCGCCGATAACGACGCGCTCCATGCCCACATCGAGCAGGCCGCGCAGGGCCGCAAAGCTGTTGACGCCGCCCTCGGCGATGACTTTGGCATTCTTCACGTTGTCCAGAAGCTGTCTGCAAAAGGCGGGGTCGGGGATCTTGAAGCCCTCCGTCTCGGCCGTGTAACTGCGCATGGTCGTAGAGATGTAGTCGAAGCCGAGCGCGTCCGCATCCATGGCCTCGCCGAAGGTGGCGATATCCGCCATGATGGCCTTATCCGAGTGGTCGCGCACATAGCGGACGAGCGTTTCGAGAGTCACCCCGTCGGGACGGGGACGGGCCGTCGCGTCCATGGCGATGACGTCGCACGAGGATTCGATGAGCGCCTTGACTTCCCGCAGCGTGGGGGTGATGTAGACGGGAGAGCCGTAGTAATCCCGCTTGATGAGCCCGATGATGGGAAGTTCTTCGCCGATGCGCCTGCGGATACCGTTGATATCGCGCACGGTGTTGGCACGGATGCCGACGGCACCGCCGAGCTTTGCCGCGAGCGCCATCTTCGGGATGGTATCCCCGCCGTAGAGCGGTTCGTCTTTGAGTGCCTGGCAGGATACCACAAGTCCTCTCGGAATCACGTTTTTCATAATTTAGTCAACCTCAAAAGTAAAGTTTCCGAGCCGCACGGCGCCGCCTTCCACGGTCTGTGGCGAGTGCGGACGGTGCGGTAATGGGTGGTGCGTGTTCTCAGCGGTTTTTCACGCTGCGGAAGCCCTCTTCGAAGGCATGCCATGTCTCTTTGAGGTCTTCATAGCTCTCGCCCTTGCGGTTGAGCAAGCCGTCGGGCGCGTCTGCGAATTTGAAACGGTTCATCACGACGTCGCCCGCATAGTCGTTGCAGTTGAACCAGATGAGCCCCTTGATCTGCCGTACATATGGAGCGGGATCCTCTGCCCCAAGCTCTTCGAGCATGCCCCGCACCCACTCTGCCTGCGCGTGGGCATTTCTTCCGACCGCCCCCGTCGTGCCGCCGCCCGAGCCGCATGCAAACTCGCCGATGATCATGCCGTAGTCGGCAAAATAGGGCAAATTCTTCTCATACAGGCTGCGGTAGTGGTCGGCGAAGTTCGTGATTTTTTGGCTGTCGCCGGGGACATAGTTGTTGGCCTCGTAGCTGGTACCCCCGAGCAGCTGCACATAGTCCGTGCCGGGGAAGTAGCAGAGGTCCTCCCCCCACCCCGAGAAGGGGCAGGAGCGCGCGATGGGATTCCACACCCAAATGATGTTGTCGCACCCCTCGCGGATGAGGATGTCGTAGAATCTGCGCCACGTCATGTTGAAGATCTCGGGGTCAAGCAAGGTCATCATGCCGCAGTAACTCGTCCAGTCGGAGTTCATCTCGTTGTTGAGGCGGAGCATCATGGGCTTGCCGTAGGCCTTGATATCGTGCGCGAGGCGGACGAAGTAGTCGTCGTATCTGCCGCGGAGGATATCGAACATGGGCGTGAGCTCCTCGTGGACGAGGTTGTTGTTGGTGGTGAATTGGTAGGTGAATTCGAGGGCGGGCCGTTCGTCGGTGCCGTTGCCGCCCGCGAGCGCCTTGGACATGGCGACGGGGTAGTAGTGCGGCGTGCGCCCTTCCTCCCCCCATGCACCCTTGCCGAGGTGGGTATAGGTCATGTAGATGTCGAATTTCTTGCCGCCCCAGATCTCGTTTTCGATGAATCTTTGCAAAGCGAGGCTGTCGTGGTAGAAGACGTCATACCGTCCGTCCCCGGGCACGAGGCTGTCTTCCTCGCCGGGCATGGAGTAGGAGAACACGCCCCAGCTCTTCTTTTTCTGCGTCATGAAGCCGCGGAAGAATTGGCGCGTTTCGGCGTTCCAGTGAGGGTCCTCCACGGGCATGCCTGCCGTGAAATAGTTGCGGCGGGTCCCCACGGGCGTGAAGAGCGTGTAGCTTTTCACGATGGCGTCCATGAGCGCGGCGTTGTTTTGGGGGGAGCTGAGCACGAACAGGCCGAAGCGGATGTCCTCGCCGAGCCTATGGATGACGCCGATGTTGTAATAGGGCCGCGCGATCCCCTCCGCCTCGTCGATGCGCACGTCGAAGCGGTAGACCTCATACCCCTCGCGCAGGGTGCGGTTGCCCTCGAGCACGGTGGGATAGCCGCGCGTGCCGTCGGAGGTGCCGTCGGGGCCGACGGGAAGCATCTTGAAGCCGAGGCTGTCGGCATTGAGCAGGGTGAGGCGCTGGTTCTCGTAGAATTTGGGATGGACGAGGTGGCGGATGAGCCACTCGTTGACGTAGATATACCAGCATTTGTCGCCGCGGTCGGCGTAAGGGTTGCTCTCCTCCGCGGAGGCCGTGAGAACGCTTTCGCCGAAGGTATAGCGGGTGCGGTATTTGGCAAGCGCGTAGTCGGCGGTGACTTCCCCGTCCACGGGGAGGGTGAACGCCATGCCAGCGGAGAGGTCGACATAGCGCTTGGCCCTCTTGCCGAAAAGTTCGAGCTTGACGTCATTGCCCCCTACCGTGTCCGAATAGGAGCCGTCGGAAAAGCATTTTGCGCCGAGGATATCCTCTGCCCCGCAAATGCCGTTTGCCTCATCGAGCGCGGCATACGCCTGCCCGGGGAGAGCCCCGAGCGCGGCGCGGCCGGAAATGGTCTCATTCATGATTTGCTCCTTGCGTGCGGTCAGGATACCTCGAGCTTTGCTGCGTCCTCGAAGCCCTTCTTGAAAGCGGCCCACGTCTCTTGCAGGTCGGAATAGTCCTCTTTCTTGCCGAAGATATCGAACTCGGAGGGCATCGCGAACCTGAGACGGTTGCTGATGGTGTTGCCGGAATAGTCGTTGCAGTTGAACCAGATGAGGCCCTTGATCTGCTGTACGTAGGGCTCGGGATCCGCCTGGTTGAGTTCGGTGAACATATCCGTGATCCACTTGGCCTGTGCGGAGGCGTTTCTGCCGAGCTTGGTCCCGTCTACGGCGCCGCCCGACCCGCAGGCGAACTCACCGATGATCATGCCGTATTTCTCGAAATACTGCCTGTTCTTTTCGTTGTAGAGCTTGCTGTAACGCTCCTTGAAGGAGACCATCTGCGTCGTGGCGTCCCCCGTGTAGTTGTTGAACTCATAGCTCGTGCCGCCGAGCAGCTGGACATACTCCACGCCCGGGAAGTAGCAGAGGTCTTCGCCCCAGCCCGAATAAGGGCAGCTGTCCGCGATGGGATTCCACACCCAAATGACGTTGTCGCAGCCCTGTTCGAGGAAGATGTTGTAGAGGCGCTTCCACGTCATGGTGAAGATGTCGGGGTCGAGCAGGTTCATGATGCCCGAATAACTCGTCCAGTCGGTGTTCATCTCGTTGTTGAGGCGGAACATGACGGGCTTGCCGTATTCCTTGATGTCGCTGCCGAGGCGCTTGAAATAGTCGTCGTATTTGCCGCGGAGGATATCGAACATGGGCGAAATTTCCGCATCTACAAGGTTGTTGTTGGTGGTGAACTGGAAGGTGAATTCGAGGACGGGCTTGTCGTCGAAGCCGTTGCCGCCCGCAAGCGCCGTGGACATATCCAGCGGGTAGTAGTGATGATTTTTGGAGACTGCCTCGTAATTCGCTCCCGTGCCGAGGTGGGTGTAGGTCATGTAGACGTCATACTTCTTGCCGCCCCAGACCTCCTCTTCGATGTAATTCTGAACGCCCTTGCTCGCTCTCAGATAGTTGTCGTAGCTGCTATCTGCGCCGGAATGCAGATTGGAGGCTTCGCCGGGCATGGAGTAGGAGAACACGCCCCAGCTCTTGGTCTTCTGCGTCATGAACTTGTTGAAGAAATTCTTGGTCTCCTCGTTCCACTTGGGTTCGGGGATGGGGTCGCCCGCGTTGAAGTAGTTCTTCTGCGAGCCCTTCTTGGAGAGGCGCTGCCAGCTCATCACGATCTGGTCCATGAGTTCGGAGTGGTCTTGCGTGCCCTTCATGACGAAGAAGCCCGCGTTGACTTTGTCGTTCTTCTCGTGGATGATGCCGATGTTGTAGTAGGGGCGCTCGATGTCTCCCTCGTCGAGGATGTGCAGATCGAAGCGGTAGACTTCATACCCCGGGCGCATCTCGAGGTCGCCGTTCTTGACGGTGCCATAGCTATGCGAGCCGTCCGAGCCCACTTCGAATTTGAGCGGGTTGGTGCGCTCGATGTTCTGGTTGGTCATATATTTGTCGCTGACGAGGTGGCGGATGCCCCACTCGTTGATGTAGGTAAACCAGCCGTCGGCGCTCGCGGTGTAGGGATTGCTCGATTCGGAGGTGGCCGTCAGGATGATGTCATCGAAGAAGTATTGCGTGCGGAAACGGGCGATGGTGTAGTCGACCTTGATGGGCGACGTCGTGGGGATGGTGAACGCCATGCCGCCCGAGACATTGACCATGCGCACGCCATTGTCGTTGTAGAGCTCGGCCTTGACGTCCTGGCGGCTCTTGGTCTCGGTGTAGGAGGTGTAGTAGTCGCCGTTGACGAAGAAGCGGGCGCCCGTGACGTCGGAGGCTTTCTCGAAGCCGTTGGTCTTGTCGACGAGTGCGTTCTCGTTGTAGAGCTCGTTGAAGATGAAGTTGATGGAGGCGCGGTCGGTCTGGATGGAATCGTCGGTGACTTGCCCCTCCGTGGGGACCTCGGGGGTGGGGGTATCGGGATCCACGGGTTTATCGGGATTTTCCGTATTCCCGTTGCAACCTGCGATGCAGCATGTGCCGAGCAGGCATACTCCCAACATGATCGCGAGTAGTTTCTTCATAGTGATCTCCTTGTTTTTGATTTCTTGGTTTGATTTTTCAGTCTATCGGCAGGCCCTGCGGCCGCTCTTTTGAAGTTATCCGATCGTCACCTTTGTGGGCATGCCATACAGCCCGAAGGTGCCCGTCTCGGGGTCTTGTTTCTCCCTTGCCGTGTAGTATTCCTGCGCGATGTAGGGAATGACGATCGCCTCCGTAGCGCTGCTCTCCACCACGACGAACTCGCACTCCTGCTCCGTCTGCCAGCCGTTGTAGGCCGTGCAGGTGAAGGTGAACTTGCCCGAGGCGAGCTGTTCGGCCGTCATCTTCACGGGGGAAGAGGAGATGGTCTTGACGAGCATGGCGCACTCCTCCGCTTTGTTGGAGGTGGCGACGTTGGCCTTGTAGCCGAAGTGGGAGGTATCCTCGAAGGTCCATGTGTTCTCGGTGTAGCCGCGGGCGAGATAGCTCTGGCCGTAGGTGTTGATGGCCGCCTGCATGCTCTCGTCGAGGCCGACATTGTATTTGCGGAGGAAGTCTATCTTTCCGCTGACGTTGTTCATCTCCTTGTGGCCGCCGCCCCAATAGGGCTTATCTTGATCCTTCTCCATGCCCGAGGCGCCCGAGCCCAAGTAGCCCACGGGAATCTCGGGGAGAAGTTCGCGCATCTTCTCGGCATAGGGAGCAAAGAAGGTGATGGCATACCAATGCCCCGCGATCTCGGGATGCTTCTCCATGAAGGCTTTGAGCGTCTCGATGGCCTTCAAATTCTCGACGGCCTTGGTGCTGGCGTTGTCGAGCTTGAGCTCCACGATGAGGATGACGTCCGTCTTGGCCATCATGGTGACGACGTCTTCGAACAGCGCGAAGGAATCGCCGTAGCGGGTGCTGTATGTCGCGAGCTTGTAGCGGGTGAGATATTCGACCGTCGAATCGGCGACGGTGACGCTCGAGGCCTGTGCGGTCACGCGCTGGATGTTCTCGTCGTGGTTGATGACGAGGTTGCCGTCCTTGGTGATCTGGATGTCGATCTCCACGTGCGTCGAGCCCTCGTTGTAGGCGGCCATGATGCCCGTGAGCGACTGCTCGTTGGCATATGTCGTGATACCGCGGTGGGCGGCGATGTACTGCGCGCGGGCGAACCCGGGCTTGGTGAAGACGGAAACGGCCCCTACCATGTCTGAAAGAGACCCCGAGGCAATGCCGTAAGCCCCCGCTGCGATGGCAGTGACGGCCTCCGTCTTGTTCTCGGTATACGCCCAGCAGACCTTGGTCATCGCCTCGACGTATTCTGAGACGACGGGGAAGTTTTCGTCCGTGCCGTCATACATCAGAATGTTGCACCCCGCCTTGTTCGCCGCGGCGATGTGCGGCCACTCGGCATAGCGATCCGCGGAGAGCTTCTCGCCCGTGAGATCGTAGACGGTGTTCACGATGCGGCCCGCCTCGTCGGCATAGAGCTTTTCGAGGACGGCGGCGTCCTTGGAGACGGCGATGACGTCGGAGATGGCGTAGGTGTTCTTCAAGAAGTTCAAAAACGCGTCGGCGGTGGTGCCGTCGAGCCGTACGGCGGGAATGGCCTTGCCTTTCACATACGTCGTGAAGACGTCTTTGAAGGACTTCTGCTGGCCGCCGAGGGAGACCTTCATCTCCGCGTCCACGGTGAGAAGAATGGTGGCGGGCTTTACGGAAGCCGAAGTCGCCGTGCGGATCTCCTCGAACGAAGCGGGCTCGAAGACGAGCGAGGGCTCTATTTTGAGACCGCTCGAAAGGGAGGGCACGCTATAATAAGTAGAGTAGGAATCTACGGCGGCACTGACGGGCTCGGCGGTACCCATGCCCGCGATCCCCGTGCACAAAATCACGAAAGCCGCCAAAACAGTGAGAAATTTTTTCATGGTTTTCCTCCTCATCCCACAGTTCCGACCAAGAGTTCAAAACTCGCTTGGTATTCGCCGAGCGTGACGGTGACGGTCGTCGTTCCGCGCTTCAACGCCTTGACGCGGGCGGTGAGCCCCTGCCATTCCACGCTGCCCACGGTCTCGTCGGCGACCTTCCACACCGCTTCGCCCTCGACGGGCACTTCGCAGAGCGCCTTGACGGTCGCCACGCCGTTCTTGACGAGCACGAGCTTGCCCTCGGGCAAAAAGACGGTGAGCGGGGATACCGACACGGTCACGGTGCACTCGGCGAGGACCTTATCCTGATACATGATCCTTACCGTCGCTGTCCCTGCGGCGACGCCCTTGACGGTGGCGGTCGCGGCGCCTTCCCCCCATGTGAGGGTGGCCACGGTCTCGTCGGAAGTCGTCCATGTGAAGCCTTCGCAGTTCTCCGTTTGGGCCGTGAGCGTCGTCTCTCCGCCGACGGTGAGCTTTACCTCCGTCCTGTCGAGCGTTGCCTTGGGTTCGGCGGCCGCAGGCTGTGTGCAACCCGCGAGCAGCAGCATCATCGCAAGGAATATGCCCACTGCCGTAAAAAATTTCTTCATATTGCCTCCGTTGGAAGTTTAATAGGTTTGTCTTTAATAGAGTTTGTCGCGCCCCATGCGCAGGGTACGGAACGCGATGCCGGATTTGTTCTTTCTGGCGTAGCACTCCCGCCTGTTCCAGATGAGGGAGAGGGCGTTGCCGAGGTCGTCGGAGAATTCATACCTCCCCTCCCCGCTGACGACGAAGGTGAGCTCGGTGTAGCCGTCCATGCGGTTGCCGACGTCAGAGCACAGCCTTCCCTCCTTGAGGTTGAGGGCGATGCAGGCGTTGTCGCGGAAGAAGACGGGGAGACGGTGCTCCTCGGTGCGGATCTCGTGCCAGCCGCCGCCGTAAGCCGCACCCGTATAGAAGTCGTACCACTGCCCGCGCGGGAGATAGACTTTGCGCGTGGGCGTGTAGTCCCGAAGGATGGGAGCCACGAGCAGGGCCTCGCCGAGCATGAACTCGTCGTCCATGTTGAAGACGGCTTCGTCCTGCGGGAATTCGAGCGAGAGGTGCCGCATGGGCGGGACGCCCGTTTTGCCCGCCTCCTTCAAGAGGTTGTAAAAATACGGGAGCAGGTTGTAGTGCAAAAAGAATTGCTCCCTCAAAACGTCGAGGAGGGCGGGGTCTTTATGGAAGGCCGCCATGTTCCACGGGCTCCTGTCGTTGCATTGCCATGCGCCCGTGAAGTCGCACTTGCCGTTGGAGACGGGGTCGGAATGCCACTGCATGACGGGCACGAACGCGGCAGCCTGCACGGCACGAAGATATAGCTCTTTGGAGGGCAGATAGCCCGAGAAGCCGCCGATGTCGAAGCCCCAGAGCGCCGTCCCCGAGAGGGAGGCCGAGAGCCCCGCCTTGATGACGGACGCGAACTCCTGCCACGTCGATTCCTGGTCCCCCGCCCACATCACGGAGAAGGACGGACTGCGCTGCCCGCCCGCGCGGGAGAAGACGATGCCCTCTTCCCCGATGAAATTGGCGAAGGCCTCGGTGTAGTCCTCGGCATATCTGTTCTGCCCCTCGAGGCCGGAGGTGCCGTTTGCGAACTTCACCGTGCGGTCGTGGATGAACTCCCCTCCGTCCGTCTTGAAGCCGTCGATGCCGATCTCTTTGAGGTAGGAGAGGCGGTCGAACCAGTGCTTGGCGCCGACGGGGTCGGTAAAATCGGGCACCATGCTCCCGATGCACCATGTGTGCGGGATCTCATAGGGCGTGCCGTCGGCGTTCAGAACGCACTCGCTGTGCTGTTTGACGTATTCGTTGTCCGATTCGCACTGCTCCACATTGCATTTGGTCTGGAGATTGTCGCCCTGCGCGTATTGGGGGACGACCCAGAGGAGCACGCGGATGCCGTCCGCATGCAGGCCGTCGACGAGGGCGCGGGGATCGGGCCACGGGTCGGAGAAGTGCAATTCCGAATAGAGAGCGTATTCATCCCCCTTCTTCGGCGGCATGGTGCACCCGTTGAAGAGATAGTGGGTGGTGAGGTCGCTCCAAGGCTCGATGACGAGCACGTTGTGCGGGAAGCCGTACTTTGCGGTCAGCCCGCGCTGCTCCTCCACTTCGGCCTGCGTGTGCCAGCGGTTGGCACTCATCCACGCGCCGAGCGCCCACTTGGGGAAGACGCGCGGCAGGCCCACGAGCTTTCTGAACTCCGTGAGGATCTCCTTCGGGGTCCCCTCGAAATACCAGACGCTCGCCTCCTCGCCCTGCGTCCCGGCGCCGAAACTGATCGTGAACTCCCCGTCGCGGCGGAAGTCGAAATCCACCTCGACGTAAGTATCGACGTAGATGCCGAATCCGTCCGGGGTGAGGAAGAAGGGCATGGAATAGTAGGTATATTCCCCCTGCCTGAAACACTTCTCCCGCACGCAGGCGCGGACAAATTTGCCCTTTTGGTTGACGCTGTCGAACTTCTCGCCGAAGCCGAACACCGCGCGGTATTCGCGGGAGAGCGTGAGCGAAAAGCCCTCTTCGGTCTTGATGATGTGCCGGCTGTTGATCTTTTTCATATGGGACCCTCTATGACCTGTTCCGACTGAGTTTGAGACACAGATCTATCTCGAATGTACGGTTCCACGGGCTGACCACTTCGACGTCTTCGACCTCGTTGGCGAGCACGGGGAAATTCTCGCGCATGAAGCGGAGGAGCTCCTCCCGTGCCTCCCCCATACACCTGCCCCGCGGCCCGTCCAAGACGAACACGGTGCAACCGTATTTGGGGACGGCGTGGATGTCCGTCCAGGTTCGCGCGTGGGAGCAATAGCCCACGTCGTCGTAGTAACGGTGCAATAAGAAATACTTGTTCCCCTCGGTATCGCCGCCCGCGAGCATGAGACAGCTCTCCGCGATGACGGTGCCGAGCGTATTCGAGGAAGTGTTCCAGCCCGCATAGGCATGGATGTTGAAGAGCAGACCCTCGTCGCGCAGAAGCTCCATGAGCTCCATGTCGCTGTGGGTGGGATAGGCCACGTCGGCGACGGCCGCGAGCTTGTGCTCCGAGAGCGCGTAGCGGATGAAGTCCGTGAACGCGGGGAGATTGCGCTCCACGTCGTATGCGCGCGTCATTTGCGCGAAAGTCCCCTCATAGATCATCTCGGCGCCGATGTTGACGGCGAGCACGATGTCACACTCCGCGAGGGAATAGACCCGCCTGCACCCCGCCGCCATGATCTGGCATTTGACGGTCGCGTCGATGCTCCTGTCCTCGAAAGAGGGCGTCACGAATTGGCCGAAATGAGAGGCGTAGTGCACATAGATCTTGGGCATGGTACCCGCAGATTCGTTCACCGCGCGAGCGAGCATGGTCATGCCCGTGTCGTCGGCGGCGGGATAGACGGGGACGGTGCGCGAGAGCCCGTGCTCCTTCAAGAAGGCGCGGACGTTCTGCTGGTCCATGGCCGTGAAGCCAAAGGGAGCGCTGTCGTCCTGCGGGACGATGAAGCCGTCGGTGACGCCGTCCTCCGCGAGTTTGAGCGCGTGGAGGAGAACATCGAGGTTGACGGCGCGGCGGGCCGTGTAGTCTTCGAGTGCCTCCTGCGGGATGCGGGCCGAGATCTTCTCAAACTCCGCCCTCTCCTCCTCCGTGAGCATGCCGAGCCGCTCTTTGTGGGTGAAGATGCCGAATTTGTGGATGTCGGCGCCGCACTCCCAATAGTAATCGGGCTCCTCGTCGCCGTTGGAGAACCGCGGGCAACGCATGATCGTCATGAAGGCATAGATGCGGATGCCGGGGTTGTCTCTTCGCACCTCGCGGAGAAGATCCACCCGCGCCATGAGCGCTTCCCGCGTCTCACCGTGCAGCCGCGAGGGGATGAGCCCGCCGTAGACGAGGGTATCGAGCGCGGCGATGAGAACGTCTGCCCCCTTCGCCTCGCGCCTCACCCAAGATGCGAGCGCGTCCCTGTCCGCAGGCCTTTTTTTGAGCCCCATCGCGGACATGGGTGGCATCTCAAGCGTGTAGCCCGCCCGCGGCAGGATCTGCGGAAAGCGGTAGTTGCACGGCCGCTCGTCGAGCGGGACCATCAGGATGCGTTCCATGTTATCCCTTCACGGAGCCGATCTGCAAGCCGCTCTTGATGTAGCGCACGACGTAGGGATACATCAGGATGATGGGCACGATGCTCATGAACATCATGGCGGCCTCGACGTTGGTGGTGTTGAGCATCAGCCACGAATCGTTCTTGTCGAGCGCGCTCTTGTTCATGAAGTAGTAGATGTAGTAAGCGAGCGGCATGTTGGGTTCGCCGTCGGCTGCCTCGGGGATGAAGAGGAGCGCGGAGCCGTAGCCGTTCCACGTGCCGACGATGGTGAAGAAGCAGCAGCTGCCGATGATGGGCAGAGACATGGGCACGATGATGAGGAAGAAGAGCTGCAGATCCCCCGCGCCGTCGAGGCGGGCGGCCTCCTCGATGTCCGACGGGATCCCCTCGAAGAACGTCTTGAAATACAGAAGGTGGGTGACGTTGCTGATGGAGATGAGGATGATGGACCAGAGGTTGTTGATGAGCCCGAAGGAGAGCATCAACAGATAGATGGGAATGATGCCGGCCGAGAAGAGCATGGTGATGATGAAGAACATCATGATGCCGCTGCGGCAGGGGCAGTCTTTCTTGGAGAGCGGGTAGGCGGCCATGGCCTCCACGAGGTTGGAGCCGATGGTGATGATGACGGTGATGAACACCGAGTTGCCGAATGCGCGCCAGAACTTCGCCGCGCCGTTGCCCGACATGATGTAGCGGAAGGAATCGAAGGTGGGCTGGACGGGGAAGAGGACGACGTCGATGTTGAACGCGCCGTCGTTGAAGGCGAGCGAGAAGTAGTTGAGCAGCGGGAAGATGGTGATGACGACGCCGAACAATAAGAGCACAATGTTCACGACGCTGAGGATCTTATCCGCCACGCTCTCGTGGATCTTGTTGGGGTTTTTCTTGAAGCGGTCAAAGAAGGAGCGCTTCCCCTGTGCGGGAGTTGTTTTGATCTCTTCCATGGGTATGCCTCCTGATTACCAAAGCCCGCGCTTCAATGTCTTTGTCGTGATGGCATTGCCGACAAGCATCAGAATGAGCGCGATAAGGCCGTTCGCGACGCCGAGTGCCGTCGCATAGGGAATATCCTCTTGGTGGATGATGGAGATGTTGTAGAGATAGGTATCCAGCGTCATCTGCGAATCGAAGAGATCCGAGCTGACCTTCATCATCGTCCACACCTGTTCGAAGCCGACGGCCATCATGCCGCTGATGTTGAGCACGAGCATGAGCGCGATGGTGGGCAGGATGGAGGGAATGGTGAGATACCACATCTTCTGCAACTTATTCGCGCCCTCGAGGGTGGCCGATTCGTAATACGTCTTGTCGATGGCCATGATGGCGGAATAGAAGAGGATACACCCCCACCCCGCGCCCTTCCACGCCGAGAGGAAGACGACGAGCGGTTTGAACCAGTTGGGGTCTGCCATGATGTGCCCCGTGATCTTCCCGAGGATGCCGAAATCGGGGTCGAGGAAGCCCGACCAGATACCGATGACGATGGCCCACGAGAGGAAGTTGGGGATGGTGATGATGATGAGCACCGTCTTGGCCAACCACTGCTGTTTGAGCTCGGAAAGCATCACCGCGATGAGGATGGAGAGCGGGAAGCAGAGGAAGAGGCGGATGACGTTGATGATGAGCGTGTTCGCGATCGCCTTGCCCACCGAGGGGTCGGAAAAGATGTGCGTGAAGTTGGTGAGCGTCCACGAGCCGTGCGTGAGGTTCCACATGACGTCTGCCTTGGTGAGGTCGAATTCCGGTCCCTTGAAGGCGAAGAGCACGCCGAGCATGGGGATATAAGAAAAGACCAGAGTAAACAATGCGGCCGGTATGATGAACAGCAAGAGCTTCCAATATTTCTTGGCGCGTTTACCCTGGTCTCTCCAAAATCCCAATTGCTCCGCGGTCTGTTGCCGTACCGTCGTGACCTGCGGCGGCGCCGTGGCCTCTGCGGGTACCCCCGCCGCTTCCGCGGCGGGAGCTTCCGTAAGTTGCAAGTTATTATCCATAATTGCACCTTCTTTGTTCTCCGCGGGGGGAGGACTTTTTCTTATTTGCGGTTGAGTTTTACTTCGTTATACCACTGCGTCATTTCGTCGACCATTTCCTGCGTCCAGCCGCCCGTGGAGATGACTTCCTGCCGCTTCTCGTCGAGCGTCTTCTTGACGATGTCCACGCCCGCCTGCGGTTTGGCGTCGATGGCCGAGCTGATGGCGTTTTTGAGGGCGCTGCGCGTCAGGATGGAGACGACCGACCAGTGTTTCATGGGCGGGCACATCGCCATGGGGTTCTGGATGAGCGTGTCGTCGGTGGGGATGACCACGCGCCATGCGCCGAAGCCCGTCTCACGGAGGTGGAAGAGGATGCGCGCCGAAATGGCGTTCGTGCCGTTGCAATACTGCGAGTTGTCGTTGATCTGCGTGATGTAGCGCTGGGTGAGTTTGACCCACATGCCGGGCTTGGAGACGGTGATCTCCTCCGCATTGAGCTCTTCTTCATTCTCGGAAAGTTTATTCCCGAGTGAGGCGTCCTTGTTGGTGTAGCGGGTGTAGGTGTAGGAGTAAGGACGGAGGAAGATGACCATGTTGTCGAGGTCTTCGTATTGGTTGTAGACGTCCTGTTCGACCATCTCGGCTGCGACGCTCGGCGTGTAGCCCTTGGCGATGTATTCGTTCAGATAGCCCTCGTAATCTTCCTTGCCGGGCGCGCCCTCGGGGGTTGCGATCTCATACCAGTGGGTATCTTCGGGCAATTTGCCGCCGAGTTCGGCCTGCTCCTCTAAGCTGAGGCCGTTGCCGCCGTAGAATTCGGCGAAGTGGAGCATCTTCTTGGCGAGGAAGTCGATGACGTAGAGCGCTTTGTCCTGCATGTAGGCGGGGATGACGGTGTAGTAGGAGACGCCTGCGGGGCCGCCCTCGATGCGCGCCTTTTCCTGTGTGGCGCAGGAAACTTTCTGCCCGTCGTCCGTCGTAAAGGTAAACCCGTCGCCGCGGAGGCGGAGCTGCCAGCCGATGGCATTGGATTTGAGCCAGTCGCGGTTGTTGTCTTCGGCGGGGTCGTAGCCCTCGATGCCGTTTGCGATGCCCTTGCCCCCGTTCTTCTTCTCATAGCTGACGCAGGCGTCGAGCAGAGGCGTGACGTTCCAGTAGGGCAGGAAGACGCAGGAATATGCGCCGCGCGCGAACTTCGTATAGAGGCCCTGCCCCGATTCGTTCTGCCATTTATCCGAGAGGATGCTCTGGTGGCGGATCATGTGCATGTATTGCGCATACTTGGTGGCGTTGGGACTGAATTCATACTGTTGGATCTGGCCCTCATCGTCCACATAGAAGAAGAGCGGGACTTCGAAGGCGCCCTTGAGCGCGGTGACCTCGTTGGAGTTGCTGCCGGGGAGGCCGAGCGCGTGGTAGCTGTCGTTATTCGCTTCGGTGCCGAACTTCGTCTGGCAGGCATGGATGGCCCAGTCGAACTCAGACATGGTCTCGGGGAGACCGCTCTGATTTTCGGGGAACTGCGCGGCAAAGCCCACTTGTTCGAGGTGCGACTTGTTCCAGATGAGGGCAGAGTCGGTCATGGAGACATAGCCGAAGTCGGGGATGCCATAGATGTGCTTATTGCCCTGTTCGTCGACATAGGTGACGGAATCCCAGCCGTAGTCCATGAGGTCGATGAGCTGATAGAGAATGCGGCCGGCCTCGGTCTTCTGCAAGAGCTCGGTGAGGTCGCAGAAGGTGCCCCTTTCGAGATAGGGGTGGAACTGTGCCTCGGTGAGCTTCATGAAATGGTAATCGGCGTGAGAGCTGAGATATTTATTGACGTCGTTATCGGCGTTCGAGCCGAGCTCCTTGTAATCGACTTTATAGCCCGTGGTCTTTTCGATGATGGCGGCCGTGTCGTCTTTGCCGAAGGCGGACATGCCCGTCTCGGGATAGAGGCCGACGAGATCGATGGGATTTGAGAGGTCGACGTTATAGTCGATCTCCACTTCATACGTTTGTCCGCACCCTGCGAAGATGGCGAGGCCTGAGGCGGCGAGCACGCCTGCGAGGGTGAGAGATAAGAGCTTCTTCATGAAAATTCCTCCCTTACATTATCAAAGACGTTTGGATCCCCCGCAGAAGATCCTCTTATGCCCTCCCCGCGGGGGGCGGGGAGGGAGAGGAGACCTTTTCCGCAGGGGGGGAATGGCGAAAAAGGCGGATAAGTTGGGGTATTGGGAATGTTTTGGGTTGGGGTGTGATCAGAATGCTTGGGCGCGTCGCATGGGCCCCGTCGCCACCCCACCCCCCTACCCCCCTCCCATGGAGGGGGCACGCGCGGGATGGGCTCAGGCGGTCGGAATGACGCGCGGGATGGGCTCAGGCGCGTCGTGGTAAGCGCGTCATCCTGAGGCGGAATGATGATACGAAGTCCAACAAGGCTGTCCCCGAAGGATCCCGAAGAACGAAGCCCGACTATCGCTCACACGGACTTGATCGTAGCAAGATTCCTTCGCGGATGAGCAATTCGATGAAAGTCATGCTCTATCGGCTCAGAATGACGCTCACACGGGCTTGGACTGCTACGGCTACTTCGCGCTACGCGCTCGTGTCGACCTTAGTAGCACAATCAGAAGCTTCGGTCGGGCAGAATGACGCTTCGATTGAGCTTGGGCGGTCGGAATGACGCGCGGGATGGGCTTGGTTGAAGCCCTTAGGTTTTTTTCGTTCTCCTGCCGCGGACCCCCTCCCGAAACGCTCGGGAGAGGGCGGGTATGGAGGAATCTTCACTCACTTTCGAGTGAGGAAACGGAGAGGTCGTTTGTTACTTGGCCTCGATCTTTTCAGCCGTGACGCCCCAACCGTTCGAGTTGAGCGTGTAGCCGAGCTTGACGAGCCAATTCCCAACGATATCGAAGTAGTCACTCGTAAGCTCTTTCAGGTTCGTGATACCGCCGTGGGTAAGGATCGCCTGCGTGCGGCCATTGTAGTAATCCTTGAATTTGTGACCGGTGTTCCAGTTCCAAGCGATGAGGTCATTGATCACATAGTCCTTCGTCCAAACCTTATTGAGGAAGGCAAGTTCATCGGCGGTGAGGTCTTTAAGCGTGAGGTTCGCATTCGCCTCGATCTTGAGCGCAAGTTTCGCGGTGCCGACAAGTGCGTCGTACACATCGAGGTAGAGGTTGAACTTGCATGCTTCGAGCGCGTCGGTCACGAATTCGGGAAGCGTGTAGCCCTCAACGGCCGTCAACGTCTTGTAGATGGAGACCATGCGCATGGACGGGTAGTTGCTGTCGCCAAGGCGGCAAGCGGTACCGGGAACGGTCGCGTCGGACTCGTTGTGAAGGTTCTCTTCATCGTTTTCGGTCGTGGTGTTGAACTGCGTACCGCTGCTGATCCTGATCGCCCATCTGTAAAGTTCGACGATGAGTTCGGTTGCGTTGTACTCTTTGCTCTCGCATTCGCCATACGGGTTGATGGGAAGAGTGAGCTTGACATTGGCGAGCTTGGAGACGTCGATCGTGTAGTCGTAAGAAGCGTAGGTCGACCAAGCATCGAAATCCTTATAGTCGACGAGGCCAAGGAAGCCGCCCTGCTGTCCTTCATCGAGCTTGTCATACTCGGCAAGGATCGCCTTGAAGTTTGCAAGTTCATCGGTGAAGTAGCCCTTCTTATCCGTCGCGCCTGCGGGAGCCGTCCAGCCCTTATACTCAACAAACGAAGGTGCCATCATTTCAGTGGTGAAGCGGTTTGCGAGCGCCGCGGTCTCGGCTTTCAGCGTGACGTTGACGATCTTGCCGCCCGTGATGCCCCAGCCGTTCGCGTTGAGCTTATACTGCTGAGATGTCAAGAATTCACCTACGATCGTGATGTAATCGCCAAGCGTCTTACCTTCAAGCGTGCCGCCGGCAATGGCAACAAGTCTCGGAACTCTGCCTGCCCACCACTTGAACTGAGAGCTATAATGGGTGGAGAGCGGAGCCTTCATGGTGTAGCTGCCGACCCAAACTTCGTTGAGGAAGGCGAGCTCGTCTTCGGTGAGCTCTTCGGCCTTGGTGACGTTGTCGGTCTTAATACGCTGTGCGAGCTGCACGGTGTAGTAGAGAGGATAGAAGAAATTGGTGTAGAATTCGTCGGCCTTGACCGTCGTCACCTTCTTGAGCACGAAGTCGGGAAGGGTGACGTCGTTGGAGGCGAAGAAGTGATAGAACGCAACGAGACGAAGCGAGGTGAAGAAGTTTTTGTCGCCGTCACAAACATTCACGCCACCTGCATCGTCGCCGGAGCTCTCGAGCTTGCCGTTTGCAAGGATGACGTCGGAGATGTGGATGATCTCACCGAGCGCTTCGGCCGCGGTATAATCTTTCTTATCCTGCGAATCCGTAGGAAGCGTGAACATGTTGTACTTCGTCTTCCAAATCTCGCCGTCTTCGAGCGTCTTGAGCTCGGTGGAGAAGGTCTCCCAAAGCACATACTCGGCTCTCGTGAGATGCTGGTTGACTGCGATCTTCTCGTTCGCGGTGAGGGCGTTATACTTCGTAGCAAGTGCGCGGAAAGCGGTGACTTCGGTGTAGAGGTAGCCCTTCTTATCCGTCGCGTCTTGGGGAGCTTCCCAGCCCTTGTAGGCATATTCGCTGAGCTTCATGAGCGCGTTGAAGGCATTGTAGACTTCCTTTGCTTTCGCGCTGTCGTTAGGAGTGACAGAGATCTCGGTCTCCGTAACGCCCCAACCGTTCGCTTTCACGGTGTAGCCGTAGCCTGCGAGGAAGTTGGCGATCGCGCCGATGTAGTCGCCCGTCTTGACCTTGGTGTCTTCCCCGAGCATGAACACGAGCCTTGCCATACGGCCGGAGTAGTAGGTCTCGAACTTCGCGCCGCTGTTCCAGTTCCAAGCGATCTGTCCGCTGAGTTCGTAGTCGTTCGTCCAAACTTCGTTGAGGAATGCCACATCCTCGTCGGTGAGATCGGTGATTTCGAGGCCGGCTTTGATGCGGGCGCCGAGCTTGATGTTCTCGGAGACGGGATAGAACAGACCGTCGTAGAAGTCTGCATAGCCGATGTCGTCGAGGAGGTCTTCGAAGTAGCCGGGCATCTCGAAGCCTTCCACGGAGTCAAGGTAATCCACCATGAAGCAGAGCCACAGCGACGGGTATGCCGCATTGTCGAAATTCATGATGCCGTTGCTGCCTGCGTCGCCGTAATCATAAGGATTATCGGGTGCGTCGTGGCCGAAGCCGGTATCCGCCGTGCTGACCTTGATCGTGAAGATCCAGTCGAGTACGTTCTTAACAAGATCGAAGCCCGTCATGTCGGTCTTCGTCGTTGCGGCGGGACCTGCATAGAAGTTGTAGCTGATCTTATTGAGCAGAGCCGTGTTGTCCATGATGCCCTTGAGATCGGCGTCGAGCTCCGTCCAAAGCGCCCACATGTCTTCGCCGAACAGCTTGACGATGTTGGTCTTGTCGTCGTTAGAGGTCAGTGCGTTGTAAGCCGCGTAAATGCTACGGAACTGCGTGAGTTCGTCGAAGAGGTAGCCCTTCTTATCCGTCGCACCTTCGGGAGCCGTCCAGCCCTTGTAGGGATATGCGGCGATCGAGGAGAGCGTGCGGAGGTCGTCGAGGACCTTCTGCCCTGCGTCGGAAAGTTTGAGAGCTTGCTCATAGATCTTGACTGCTTGGTCGAAAGGCGTCCAGTCGATGACGAGATAATACTGCTGGAGAATGCTGCTGCCGGTGTGGCCCGCATCCTTACCATACATCTTGCGGATCTCTTCGATCTTGCCCTCGTATTGGACAGCGTTGTCAACGGTCACTTTCTTGAGCTCGTCTACCTGAGCCTGATATTCCTTCAGCTGGCCGCCGATGGTGGAATCGGCAACGGGGCTGCCGTCGAAACGGAAGTTGTAAACGTCCGCGCCGTCCTTCTTCTCATAGGTCGTGAAGGTGTAGTTGTAGAGGAAGGTGAAGTCCCAGGTGCCCTCGGTGAAGTCGTCATTGGCCATGAGCGCGTCATACCAATTGCCGCGGAATGCGTCATCGAGCGGGTCGTTGAGGTCGGTGCCGCCGGCAAGTTCCTCTTCGGTCGGGAAGTAGACCTCTGCCTTCGTCACGGTGAAGTCTTCGAACGTAGCGCCGTTGAAGAAGTCAACGTTGGGGACAACGCTCTCGCCTTCGTCGTGGTTCTTGATGTCGAGACCGGCGATGAACACGAAGGTGTTGTCGGCGCCGACGTTGCGGACTGCGAGGCTCTGCACGATGTCATCGTCGATGATCATCTTCTCGGTCTTCTCGCCTTCGAGGCCCTTATTGACGACGATGTCGAGGTGATCTTCGAAGTAGACGCGGTAGCCTTCGTCGGGAAGTTCGCCGCCGCGCACCGTCTTGATCTCGAGGTCGACCGTCTTGGCGTCGGGCACAAAGTAGCCCTCTTCATTCCAGGAGGAGGTGAAGACGGGGGTCGTGGAGTTGTCTACGTTGTAGACGATGTCGTAGAAGGAGTTGTCACGGGAGGTACCGCGGAAAGGATACCACTGGCCCGTGGTGGTGTCGCAGGCAAGGCCCGTTGCGATAACGTAGTAGGGCTGCCAGATGTAGAAGCCGAAGTAAGCGTAGATCTTGTCTTCAACGCCCTCATAAGCGGGCTTGATCTTGGCCTTGGAAAGGTCCAAGGTGTAGCGGAGACCGGAAGCGCCGACTTTCTCGCCCGGGAACGCCATGATCCCCGCATCCATGGGCTTGGAGAACATGTAGATCTGAGGCTGAGCGCCGTCGGTATCCTCGGTGATCTCTTCGCCGTGGGCGTCGAGAAGGCCGAAGCCGTTGTACTGCTGGGTAGACTTGCTGCCCATCGTGCCCGTGCCGTAGCTGACTGTCTTGTTGTTCCAGAGAAGGCTTATGCCCTCCGTGTTATCCCAACAGTTGAAGGCCTCGAGCTTGTTGCCGTCTTCGTAATACCAGAAGCAGTCGGAGTTGCCCTCTGCAAAGCCCTTGGTATGATCGAAGATGTGTTTGGTCTCGCCCTTTTTGAGGACATAGCCGCCCTTGGCGCCCGCTTTCACATTTGCGTCTTCGACGAAATCGAGATCGGCCTCGATGGTCGCATTGATGGCGTCTGCGATCGTCTTATAGCCACCGATCTTGGCGCCCGCGTAGTCGTAAGCCTCATAGGCATCGGCGGCACGGGGATCGGCGCGGCGTGTGATCTCGGGCACGGGAGGTGCGGGAGGCGGCGGGTTGTCCTGATTCTTGGGTCCGCATGCCGCAAGGCCGACGATGGACGATGTGACCAGCGCCGAGCCAAGTAAAAGTGCTACCAATTTCTTCATAATTTTCCTCCTGATATTCCCTTGATTTTTCATGAAGGAATACTTTTGTAGTGTCATTGTACAACCAAAATGTTCTTTTGTCAATGCTTTTTGAAAAAAATTTTTATTTTTTCGCAAATTTGATTGATTTTTTGTTCATTAAATTTCCTTATTGTGGTTTGCGTGAAAAAAATTTTCCTGCAAATAAAGGGAAGCGAGGAAAATTTCTCCTCGCGACATATTATAACTATATAAGCTATGGAGAAGGGGTAGAGGAAGAGGGAGGGATGGGGGCGCGAATGGGGGCGCGGTGGTGGGCTTGGGCGCAGACTGAGGCGCGGTGGTGGGAAGCGCGTACGCCCCCTTGCTGTCCCTGTAAGGGAAAGTGGCGCACTGCCCTTGTGCGCCGAAAGGGTTTCTCCTCATCCGCCCTACGGGCACCTTCCCCAAAAGGGAAGGCAAGAGGGCGTTCGCACGGGCTTGGGCGCGGGTTGAGGCGCGGTGGTGGGTTTGGGCGCAGACTGAGGCGCGGTGGTGGGAAGCGCGTCATACCGAAGCCCCATAAGGGGCTGAGTGTATCCCCTCATACGAAGTCCGCGTTGTGGTAAGCGCGTCATCCTGAGCCGTGATGGCGATACGAAGTCCGACGCGGCTGTCCCCGAAGGATCCCGAAGAACGAAGTCCGACCCTCATACCGAGGGCGTAAGCCCGAGCGTATCCTGAGCGATATGGCACAATAAAACCGCATCAGCCAATGCTGATGTTTTCATTGCACTTGGTCGCTCAAGATTTACTCACCCGCTACGCGGGTTCGGAATGAGGGGACTTTGTACCGGCCCTGTCCGCCCACCCACATTCACTCCTTTATTGTCTGCGCGCGCATGACATCAAAAAAATCCGCCCACGGGTCGGGACCGCGCAACCGCTCCGTCGCCGCCGCGACCGTGACGCCGTCCGGGGCCACCCGCCCGAGCTCCTCCCACGCGATGGGCATCGAGACTGTCGCCCCTGCCCGCGCCCGCACACTGTATGGCGCCGCACTCGTCGCCCCGCGCACGTTGCGCTGCCAATCAATGAAGATCTTCCCCTCCCGCGCGCGCTTGGAGATCGACGCCGTGTACCGCCGCGGATACTCCCGCTCGAGCACCTCCGCGACCGTCTTCGCAAACGCCGAGAATTTCTCAATATTTTTATTTGCGCGCAGCGGAACGCAGACATGGTACCCCTTGCCGCCGCTTGTTTTGAGAAACGCGCGCAGTCCGAGCGAGGCGAGAAGCTCTTTCACGTCGCTTGCTCCGCGCCTCACTTCGGCGAGCGGAAGCCCCTCGTCGGGGTCGAGATCGAAGACCATGACGTCCGCCCCCGCCCCGCACTTTGCGCCCTGCACATGCAGTTCGACGGCATTGTATTGCACGAGCGAGAGGATCCCCCGCGCGCTCTTGACAAAGAACGCCTCCCCCTCCCCCAAGGACGCTTGCCCGATGCCCGAAAACTCGCCTTGGAGATGGCGGCGGAAGAACTTCTCCCCCTCCACCCCCGCGGGACAACACACGACGCTCATGGGCCGCCCCTTCACATAGGGCAACATGCGCGCCGCCGCGGCCTCGTAGTAGGCAAAGAGCTCCCCCTTCGTGAGCCCCGAGGCGGGGAACATCACCTTCTCCGCGCTGGTGAGGCGGACAGACCCCTTTTTTGTTTTGTAAGGCTCCGTCGCGGACATGGGTGCCTCGTTTTCGATGGAGGAAACGTCTTTGTCCTCTCTCAGCCCCTGAAAACTCGCCTGCCGCAACAGTCCCGACGCGGTCAGCCCCGCGTAGGTCACCTGTGCCGCGAGCACGGGTCTCACCCAGACGGCGGAGGTGCGGTAGCGCTTGGGCACCTCTGCAAAGGGACAGGCGGCCGCTCTCAATGCGGAGAGTTTTTGCGCGAGCGTGCGCCGCACGGCCTCTTGAAAGCCCGTTCCCACGCTGCCAGCAAAGAGGAGCGGCTTGCCATCGTAAGCCCCCACGAGCAGGGCTTTGAGGCCGCTCTCCCCCACCGTGTAGCCGCCGATGACGAACTCCCGCGCATTCCTGAGCTTGAGCTTGCGCCAATCCCCGTTCTTGCCAGCCGTGTAGGGCGAATCAGCGCGTTTGGCCACGATCCCCTCCGCACCGCGCGCTTTGAGCGCCCCGAGTTCCCGCGCGGTCGGACATTTCTCCGTGTGCCCGCTGTATGCAATGCAGGGCGGCGCCCCTTGGGTGAGCTCTTTTAAGGCCGCCTTGCGCCGTGTGAGCGGGAGCCCGCGCAGATCTTGCCCGTCGAGCGCGAGCAGGTCGAAGAGGACGTAGACGAGCCCCGCCCCGTCCCCCCTGTACGCTTGCAGAGCGGAAAAATCCGAGAGGCCCTTCCCGTCCGCCACCGTCATCTCCCCGTCCACGACGGCAGAGCGCGTCCCGAGCATGCGTTCAAGGGCCTCCGCCGCAGGAAAAAAGCGCGCCGTGCAGTCCTTTTGGTTGCGCGTAATAAGCCTCGCGTGCCCGCCCTCGACAAACCCGAGCGTGCGGTGTCCGTCATATTTGAGCTCATAGACCCACCCCATGTCTGAGGGAAGGCTCTCGGAAAGCCGCGCGAGCATGACTTCTGCACTCTGAAAGGGGAGCTTTTCCGCGTGATGTGCGGGCGCATTGAAAGTTGTGCGCGTTGTGCGATGAAGGGTATCCATATCCACAGAATGCGGCGGACGGTGCGATTTTATTTGCAAAACCGCGCAAACTGCGGACATGGCGATCTATCAAAAGGGCGCGATCTCCTTCGGGCTCGTCTATATCCCCGTCGAGCTCCACACGGCGACGCGCGACAACGACATTTCCTTCAACCAGCTCCACAAGGCCGACCATGCCCGCATCAAATACAAAAAAGTGTGCACAAAATGCGGCGAGGAAGTGACGCAGAGAGACATCGTGCGCGGCTACCAATACGCGCGGGACCAATACGTCGTCGTCACCGACGAGGAGATCGAGAAGATCAAGACGGAGAAGGACCGCACCATCTCCATCATGAGCTTTGTGGCGGCCGGCGAGATCTCCCCGCTCTACTACGACAAGGCGTATCACGTCGTCCCGCAGAAGGGGGGAGGGAAGGCGCTCGAACTGTTGCGGCTGGCCATGCTCGGCACAAAGCGCGCGGCCCTCGGCAAGGCGGTCTTCGGCAACACGGAGAAACTGCTCGTCATCCTCCCGCGCGAGGACGGCATCCTCATCGAGACCCTCCTCTTCCACGACGACTTGAAAGAGCTCGAAGTGAGCTACGAAAGGCCCGCCATAAGTGAGGCGGAATTGCAGCTTGCCGAACAGCTGATCGCGGGCATGGTATCCCCCTTTGAGCCCGAGAAGTATCACGATGAGTTTCAGCAAAAGCTGCGCGCGCTCATCGCCGACAAGATCGCGGGGAAGGCCGTCTCCGCCCCCAAAGAGGAAAAGACGGGGCACATCCTCGACCTCATGGAGGCCTTGAAGGCGAGCGTGAAGACGGCGCATACAAAAAAATCCCCGCCCAAGACGGCAAAGGGATCCTCCCGCTCCCGCACCCCGCGGAGAGCTTGAAATGTTCTTTTTATACCTTCTGAGCACACCCCCTACCTGTCGCTGACGCGACATCCTCCCCCCTCAGGTATCAGGGGGGAGGCAAGGCAGGACTTCGTTTGGGGGTACCATGTCCGAAAACAAGCTCAACATAAGCGTACCCCCTCCTTGGGGAGGGGGAGCGTGGGGGTGGGGACTCTATTGATCGACCTTATGCGGACATTATAGAAAAGCGGAAGGAACAGTTGTATTCCCCACCTCAGTCACGCTCACGCGCGACAGCTCCTCCCCAAGGAGGCGCTTTTCATCGGACTGCGTATATGCTCCCCTCATCCGCCCTGCGGGCACCTTCCCCAAGGGGGAAGGCAAGGCATCTCACACCACTATGTTCCTATCTGTATGAGCGGGACATGGCTGCTTTCAGGTATTTGCCCGTCACGCTCTCCCCGTTTTCGCAGATCTCCTGCGGCGTTCCCGCGGCGACGATACGCCCTCCGTACAGGCCGCCGCCCGGGCCCATGTCCACGATGTAGTCGGCATTTTGCATCACGTCGAGGTCGTGCTCGATGACGATGACCGTGGCGCCGCTCTCCAAAAGCCGCGCAAAGACCGAGAGCAAAACTTTCACGTCGAGCGGATGCAGGCCGATGGTCGGCTCGTCGAAGACAAAGACGGCGTCCGACTGCCCCTTCCCCATTTCGCTCGCGAGTTTGAGCCGCTGCGCCTCCCCGCCCGAGAGCGAGGGCGTCTCCTCCCCCAGGGTCAGATAGCCCAGCCCGAGGTCGTGCAATACTTGGATCTTCCGCGCGACGGGGGGCATGTCCGCACAGGCCGCGAGGGCTTCGTCGACGCTCATGTCCATGAGTTCGGGGAGCGAATAGGCCTTTCCTGGCCCCGAAACGCGCTTTACGAGCGTTGCCTCCCGTCCGTAGCGCGAGCCGCCGCAATCGGGGCAGGGGATGTCCACGTCGGGCAAAAATTGCACATCGAGGCTGATCGTGCCCGTGCCGTCGCAGGTAGGACAGCGCAACTTGCCCGTATTGTAGGAAAAATCCCCCTCTTTCAGCTTGCGCGCCCTCGCGTCCTGCGTCCTCGCATAGGCCTTGCGGAGCTCGTCGTGGATATCGGCATACGTCGCCACGGTGGAGCGCACGTTGATCCCGATGGGCGCCGAGTCGATGAGCTTCACCTGCCCGATCCCCTCTGCCGAGATGCTCTTGACGTGCGCGGGGAGCTTTTCCCCCTTTATCATGGCCTCGAGGGCGGGGATGAGGCTTTCGAGGACGAGCGTCGTCTTGCCCGAGCCCGAAACGCCCGTGACGACGGTCAGCCGCCCCTTGGGGAAACTGACTTCGAGCGGCCGCACCGTGTGGATGTCCGACGTCGAGAGCGTGATCTTTCCAAGGGAAAACATGTCCTCCGCGGAGGCCCTTTCCCGAACGGCGACCCCCTCCTTCCCCGCCAAAAATTTCCCGATGCGGGAGGAAGGGTCCTCCATGACTTTGCCGAGCGGACCCGCGGCTACGATCGTCCCACCGCCCGCGCCCGCCCCCGGCCCCAGCTCGATGAGATAGTCCGCGCTTTGCAGGACGTTGGTATCATGGTCCACCAGAACGACGGAGTTGCCGTCGGCGATCAGATCGTGCATGACGCCCGTGAGTCCCTCGAGGTTTGAGGGATGCAGGCCGATGGAGGGCTCGTCGAGGACGTAGAGGACGCCCGTCGTGCGGTTTCTGACGGCACGGGCGAGCTGCATCCTCTGCCGTTCCCCCGTGGAAAGCGTGGAGGACGCCCTGTCCAATGTGAGATAGGAGAGGCCTAAATCCATGAGCCGCCTTGCCACGTCTTCAAAGGAGGCGCAGATACTCTCTGCCATGGGGCGCATCTCCGCGGGGAGAGAGGCGGGCACTTTTTTTACCCATGCGACGAGCCCTGCAAGGTCCATCGTGCACACTTCGGCGAGGGAGAGCCCCATGAGCTTGGGGGCACGGGCGGCCTCGGAGAGCCTTGTCCCGCCGCAATCCGGGCAGACGTCCGTCCGCAAAAACTTCTCGACGCGCTTCATCCCCTTCTCGTCTTTGACCTTGGAGAGGGCGTTTTCCACCGTGTAAGTGGCGTTGAAATAGGTGAAATCCATGTCCCCCATCGCACCGCTCGTCTTGTTCTGGTAGATGATATTTTTCTTGACCGCAGGGCCGTGGAACACGATGTCCCGCTCCCGTTCGGTGAGGTCTTTGAAGGGCACGTCCGTCCGCACCCCCATGGCCCGCGCGATGTCCTTCATGAGCGACCACATGAGCGTCTGCCACGGCGCCACCGCACCCTCGTCGATGGAGAGAGTCTCGTCGGGCACGAGGGTGGATTCGTCTACGATGCGGACGACGCCCGTCCCGTCACAGCGCTTGCACGCGCCTTGGCTGTTGAAGGCCAGCTCCTCTGCACCCGGCGCGAAGAAGTGTTCCCCGCAGACGGGACAGACGAGCTCCAAACCCGCCGCAACATTCAAGGAGGGCGCGACATAGTGCCCGTTCGGACAGCGGTGCGAGGCAAGGCGGGAGAACATCAGCCTGAGACTGTTCAAAAGCTCGGTGCCCGTGCCGAACGTACTGCGGATGCCGGGGACGGACGGCCGCTGGCGGAGCGCGAGAGCCGCGGGGACATACAAAACCTCGTCCACCTGCGCCTTTTCCGCCTGCGTCATACGCCTGCGCGTGTAGGTCGAGAGCGATTCGAGGTACCTGCGCGAACCCTCCGCATAGAGGATGCCGAGCGCGAGGGAGGACTTCCCCGAGCCCGAAACGCCCGCGATCGCGACGATCTCGTGAAGAGGGATGTCGACGTCGATATTTTTCAGATTGTGGACCCTGCCGCCGCGGATCCGTATGCTTTCGGGTGATCTGTTCATGGCTATGCGTTCCCCCATCGTTTTGTTGCCCCGCAAGGCTTGCTCCGCCCCAAAATTACGGGCGGCCGCATAAAAGCATTATACCATGTCCGAAAGCGGACGTCAACTTTTCCGCGGGGCAATTGCGCGTACGTTTCCCGTAACCTCAAAAAAATTTTTGCTTTTTCAATATGTTAGGTGTCAGATAAGCCCTCCGGGAGGGAAAAAGTGTGGTATAATAGAATTGCGGCGGGTATGAATGAGGTGGCTTATGTCGTTCGTTCAACTCGTGAGCGCGTTCCGCCTTTACAGGGCAGACGTGCTCCTCATCGCTCTCGGGGTGATGCTCGCAACGTCGCTCCTGAAAAAAACGGTCATGAAGACTTGCCAAAAGAAAGTCTTCATTTTTTTGCCCTTTGGGCTGGGGCTGGCCATCTACGCCGTGTATCGCATGGCGGTGACGGCAAGCTTTGCGCCCATTCTCGGGGAGATACTCCAAACGCTGGAGGGAGGGTTTGGCTGCGGATGTGCGGCCACGCTCTACTACGTCGTCTACGAGCAATTTTTCCGCGGGAAATTCAAGGCAAATCCTCTCCTGCCTCTCATGGAATTTGTGCCCGAGGCGCGGCGGGAGGAGGCTGCCAAGGCGCTCTATGAGGGCGCGAAGGAGCTCGGGGAAGAGGAGATGCGAAAGTACTTCTTGAAGACGCTCAACACCTTCGCGGACCCACCCATGTCTGAGGAAGAGCTTCACGCGGCAACGGAACTGCTCGTGGAGTACATGCTCACGCTACAAAAAAAGTGACCGTTTTTTGCCCGCCTGTGCACCCGCGCGGCGGGATTTTTTTTGTGCCGCAACGACGGAAAAGCCACAATGCATGGGGCCAATTATAGCGATACCCGCGCGCTTCTGACCGACCGAGGCCGAACGAGCCCATCCCGAGCGTCATTCTGCCCGACTAAGACAACCAAGCCAAATTAGAGCGTCATTCTGAGCCGCATTGGCATGAGTTTCAACGAACTGCTCATCCGCGAAGGAATCTTGCAACGCCCAAGTATCGTGTGAACGAGCAAGTGTTCTAATAACGTCATGTTGACCGATTGAGGTTTCTGATTGTGCTACCAAAATCGACACGAGCGCCCCGCGCGAAGTAGCGTTAGTCGAAACATCACATCATTATAAAACTGCGGTGACCCTTCGACTACGTTCAGGGTGACGTAATAGAACACATGGTCTGTTTATCCAGCAGACGGACTTCGTATGAGGGGATACACTCACGCGGCAAGGGCGCCGCGTTCGGTATGACATGCGCGACCAAGCCAAGGCAGAGCGAACCCTTGGCGCCCCTGTAAGGGGAGCTCCGCCGATGCCCTTTCGGCGGTGAGGGGTTTCTCGCCTTCCCTTCTGGGGAAGGTGCCCGTAGGGGCGGATGAGGAGGAAACCCTTTCGGCGCACAAGGGCAGTGCGCCACTTTCCCTTACAGGGACAGCAAGAAGGGCGTCGCTTACCACCACGCGGACTTTGTTTGAGGGTACCATGTCCGCGACGAGGGCTCGTATGTGCGATACCCCCTCCTTGGGGAGGGGGATCATGAGGGTGGGGACTATGATCGATTGGCCTTATAACGGACTTATAAAAAAGCGGAAGGAACAGTTGTATTCCCCACCTCAGTCACGCTCACGCGCGACAGCTCCTCCCCAAGGAGGAGCTTTTCATCGGACTTCGTTTGAGGGGATACACTCGCTACTATCATACCACGGACTTCGTATGAGCGAACCCTTGGCGCCCCTGTAAAGGGAGCCGGCCCGCGGCCCTTTGCGGGACTGACCGACCGAGGTTTCTGATTGCGCTACTAAGGTCGACACGAGCGCCCCGCGCGAAGTAGGGGTTTTCTTGCCTTCCCTTTTGGGGAAGGTGCCCCGTAAGGGGCGGATGAGGAGGAGAAACCCTTTCGGCGCACAAGGGCAGTGCGCCACTTTCCCTTACAGGGACAGCAAGAAGGTTTTTGCGCTTACCACAACGAAAATGCGGTGACCCTTCGACATGGCTCAGCATGACGTATTAGAGCGCTTGTTCGCATCAAGTCGTTATTCGCTTACCGCAACGTCCCGCTTCCCTCCCCCAAGGGCGAAAAATCTTTCCGATTTGTCAAATATTTGCCCTGAAAGGCTTGTTTTTTCTCTCCGAATGGTGTATAATCACTTTTGGTAAAGTTCGTAAAAAAATCAGGAGGAATTTCCAAATGGCAAAAAAGTATTGTTACCTTTTCACCGAAGGCAACGCCAACATGCGTGAGCTCCTTGGCGGCAAGGGCGCGAACCTCGCGGAGATGACCAACATCGGTCTTCCCGTCCCGCAGGGCTTCACCATCTCCACCGAGGCCTGCACGCAGTATTATGAAGACGGCCGCCAGATCAACGATGAGATCCGCGCCGAAATCATGGAATACATCGACAAGATGGAACACATCACCGGCAAAAAGTTCGGCGACAAAGAGAATCCCCTTCTCGTCTCCGTCCGCTCCGGCGCCCGCGCTTCCATGCCCGGCATGATGGACACCATCCTCAACCTCGGTCTCAACGAAGAAGTTGTCGAGGTCATCGCCAAAAAGTCCAATAACCCCCGCTGGGCTTGGGACTGCTACCGCCGCTTCATCCAGATGTTCTCCGACGTCGTCATGGAAGTCGGCAAAAAATACTTCGAGGCCCTCATCGACAAGATGAAGGAGCAGAAGGGCGTCAAGCAAGACGTCGAACTGGACGCGAACGACCTCAGAACGCTCGCCAACCAGTTCAAGGCAGAATATAAGGAAAAGATCGGCAAGGACTTCCCCTCCGATCCCAAGGAACAGCTCTTCGAGGCCATCAAGGCCGTCTTCCGTTCGTGGGACAACCCCCGCGCCAACGTCTACCGCATGGACCACGACATCCCTTACAGCTGGGGCACTGCCGTCAACGTGCAGATGATGGCCTTCGGCAACATGGGCGACAACTGCGGCACGGGCGTCGCGTTCACGCGCAATCCCGCCACCGGTGAGAAGGGCCTCATGGGCGAATTCCTCACCAATGCACAGGGCGAAGACGTCGTCGCAGGCGTCCGCACCCCCATGCCCATCGCCGAGATGGCCCGCGTCTTCCCCAAGGTCTATGAGCAGTTCCAAGAGGTCTGCAACATCCTTGAGAACCACTACCACGACATGCAGGACATGGAGTTCACCGTCGAGAACGAGAAACTCTACATGCTCCAGACCCGTAACGGCAAGCGCACGGCTGCCGCGGCCATCAAGATCGCGTGCGACCTCATCGACGAGGGCATGATCACCGAGCAGGAAGCCCTCATGCAGATCGACGCCAAGTCGCTCGACATGCTCCTGCACCCGCAGTTCGATCCCAACGCCCTCAAACAGGCGGATAAGAACAACGTCGTCGGCAAGGGCATCGCGGCTTCCCCCGGCGCCGCCGCAGGCACCATCGTCTTCACGGCAGAGGACGCCGTCAAAGAGGGCAAAGCAGGTAAGAAGGTCGTTCTTGTCCGTCTCGAGACCTCTCCCGAAGACATCGAGGGCATGAAGTTCGCGCAGGGCATCCTCACCGTCCGCGGCGGCCAGACCTCCCACGCGGCAGTCGTTGCCCGCGGCATGGGTACGTGCTGCGTCTCCGGTTGCGGCGACATCAAGATGGACGAAGAGAACAAGTGCTTCACCCTCAAGGGCAAGACCTATCACGAGGGCGACGTGCTCTCCCTCGACGGCTCGACCGGCACCATCTACGATTGCCTCATC
This sequence comes from uncultured Clostridia bacterium, assembly GCA_947624215.1. Classification (GTDB taxonomy): domain Bacteria; phylum Bacillota; class Clostridia; order Christensenellales; family Borkfalkiaceae; genus Gallimonas. Next base: position 1,481 of record CANQJJ010000019.1, on the reverse strand, counting down.
CCCACCGTGCCCGCAGATCCCAATTCGGGTTACTTCGGCCGCATCATGGAGCTTGCCGATAAATACAAGGCTCTCGGCGTGCGCACCAACGCGGATACGCCCAAGGACGCCAAGCAGGCGGCGGCTTTCGGTGCACAGGGCATTGGCCTCTGCCGTACCGAGCACATGTTCTTCGACCCCGCGAGGATCGGCGCCTTCCGCGAGATGATCTGTGCCGACACCGTGGAGGAGCGCGAGAAGGCACTTGCCAAGATCGAGCCCATGCAGCAGGCAGACTTCGAGGGTCTCTTCGAGGCACTCGGCGGCCAGCCCGTCACCATCCGTTTCCTCGATCCCCCGCTCCACGAGTTCGTGCCCACCGAGGAGGCCGACATCGCCGCCCTCGCCAAGGCGCAGAAGAAGACGGTCGCCCAGATCAAGCAGATCATTGCCGACCTGCATGAATTCAACCCGATGATGGGCCACCGCGGCTGCCGTCTGTGCGTCACCTATCCCGAGATCGCCGTGATGCAGACCAAGGCCGTGATGAAGGCGGCCATCGCCGTTGCCAAGCGCCACAGAGATTGGAAGGTGGTCCCCGAGATCATGATCCCGCTCACGGGCGAAGTCAAGGAATACAAGTTCGTCAAGGACATCGTCGTCAAGACGGCCGAAGAGGTCATCAAGAGCAAGCACAAGAAGATCAAGTACGAAGTGGGTACCATGATCGAGATCCCGCGTGCGGCACTCACGGCGGACGCCATTGCGAAGGAGGCAGACTTCTTCTGCTTCGGCACCAACGACCTCACGCAGATGACCTTCGGGTTCTCGCGCGACGACGCGGGCAAGTTCCTTCCCGCCTACTATGCGAACAAGATCTATGAGAGCGATCCGTTTGCGCGTTTGGACACGACGGGCGTCGGCCAGCTCATGGAGATGGCAGTGAAAAAGGGCAAGAAGTCGAACAAGAAGCTGCACACGGGCATTTGCGGCGAACACGGCGGGGATCCTTCGTCGATCGAGTTCTGCCACAACATCGGCCTGAGCTACGTCTCCTGCTCGCCGTTCCGCGTCCCGATCGCTCGGCTCGCAGCCGCACAGGCGAACATTAAGAATCCTCGCAAGTAAGAGGTTTCGTAAATTTCTATCGTATAGAAGCCCTTTAAGACTAAGGGCATAGAAATTTACGAGCCGAATGTGCGTTTGCGCTTGAAGTACTTGTCCCGATTAAATGTTCCATCGGACAAGAAGCGCTTAACGCGCAAATTGGGTGCGAAAACCAAAAGTGTGATTTTGGTTATTCGCAGTGATTTATAGTTGCGGCAAGCGCCGAGCGGACCGACCGAACGAACAGGCGGGTACCATGTCCGAAACACCTCTATGAGGGAGGACATCGCTCGGCTCGCAGCCGCACAAGCAAACATTAAGAATCCGAGAAAGTAAGAGGTTTCGTAAATTTCTATCGTATAGAAGCCCTTTAAGACTAAGGGCATAGAAATTTA
>CANQJJ010000018.1 GCA_947624215.1 uncultured Clostridia bacterium | reverse complement strand
CCGTGTAAACGATAATCGGACTTCGTTCTTCGGGATCCTTCGGGGACAGCCGCGTCGGACTTCGTATCAACATTCCGCCTCAGGATGACGCATTTACCACAACGCGGACTCCATATAAGGGGATCCGCTCACCCGCTACGCGGGTTCGGGATGACGGCAAGCCGGGCCTTACGAAAGCAGCTTCTCCACGTCCTTTTGGATGAGGAAGAGAGCGGCTTCGGCAAAGTGCTCGTCGGAGGCCTTCACCGAGTAGTAGATCTTGAGCTTGGGCTCGGTGCCCGAGGGCCGCACGCAGATAAATCCGCCGCCTTCAAGCTCATAGTAGACGCAATTGCACTTGGGGATGTCGAGCGTCTCCTTGGTGCCGTCTGCGAGCGTGCGCACGGAGGCCGAGTAGTCGCGCATGGCCGCCACCTTGAAGGGCCCGAACGCGGTCACGGTGCGCGTCTTCAACCCGTCCACCACGGCGTTCATCTCCTTCATCGCATTGAGGCCCGCGTATTGGATGGAGACGTTCCTATCCAGCACATAGCCGTATTTTTGGTAGATCTCCTGCAATCTCTCATACACCGTCTTGCCGATGTAGGTATAGTAGCAGACCATCTCGGCGCACAGCATGGAGGCGACAACTGCGTCCTTATCGCGGGCATGGGTGCCCCGTAAGTAGCCGCAGCTCTCCTCAAAGCCGAAGACGAAGGTGTGCGAGCCGTCCGCTTCCCACAGCTTGATCTTCTCGCCGATGAACTTGAACCCGACGGGCGTCTCAAAGAGCGCCACCCCGAAATCGTCGCAGATGAGTTTGGCCATCCCCGTCGTGACGAAGGACTTGACCACGGCCGCGTTGGCGGGCAGGGCGTCTTCCTCCTTGAGACGGGTGAGGATGTAATCGAGGAGCAAGATGCCCACTTGGTTGCCCGAGAGCGCGTGGAACTCCCCTTTCTCATCCTTTACGGCCACGCCGAGACGGTCGGAATCGGGGTCGGTGCCGAACACGACGTCGGCATGGATGCGATCCGCGAGCGCAATGCCCATGGAGAGCGTCTCCTTGAACTCGGGATTGGGCACGGCCACCGTCGAGAAGGCGGGGTCCTCCGTGGTCTGCTCCTCGACGACGTGGACATGGATCCCGAGCCTTTCGAGAATGCGCATGACGGGGACGTATCCCGAGCCGTGCACGGGCGTGTAGACGAGCTTTAAGTCTTTGCCGCACGCCTTCACCGCCCCCTCGGAGAGGGTGAGCTTTTCGAGCTCGGCGATGTAATCGTCATCCACGCTCGCGGGGACGGGCGTCACGAGCGGGCTCCCCTCCACCCCCGTGACGGAGAGATAGTCGCCGATCTTTCCGATGAAGCCGACGACGACGGCCGTGGCCTCGGGAGACATCTGCGCCCCGTCTTCGCCGTAGACCTTGTAGCCGTTGTATTCCTTGGGATTGTGCGAGGCGGTGATCATGATGCCCGCGATCGCGCCGAGGTGCCTCACGGCATAGGAGAGCATGGGCACGGGGTGCACGCGGGTGAAGAGCAGGGCGCGGATGCCGTTCTTTGCGAGCACACCCGCCGCCGCCTCCGCAAACAGGCGGGAATTCTTGCGCGTGTCGTAGGAGATCACCACGCCGCGCTCCGCCGCCTCCTGCCCGAGCGTCTTGATGTACTCCGAGAGCCCCTGCGTGGCACGGCGGACGGTGTAGACGTTCATCATGTTGACGCCGCACCCGATGATGCCGCGCATGCCGGCCGTACCGAATTCGAGCTCCCCGCCGAAGCGGTATTCCTTCTCCTTCTCGTCGCCCGCAATGGCTCTGAGTTCCTCCCTGTCTGCCTCTGCAAGGCGGGGATCCCCCAGCCAGCGCTCATACAACTCTTGATACTTCTCCATGATATCCCTCCCTAAAATCTTTGATTTGCTTGGTCATGATGCGGGCGCCGCGGCAGGTTACCGCAACGCCTGTTTCGGACATGGCATGCCTATTTTTCGTCTGAGGTCTGTTTTTCCGTTTGGGATCAGGCCTGTTCGGGTCTGTCGTCGTCCGTCCCAGCGACGGCATTTTTGTCGATGAAATACTTCTTGCCCTGCGTCTCGTAGTAGTTGACGAACTGCATGGAGAGCAGGAAGAGGAAGCTGAGCGGGACGGTGAGGAGGATGCCGCTCCCCGCCGTAAACAGCGCAAAGCCGACGTTCAGGAACACGATGAGGTAGCACGCGACGAGGTAGCCCCCGAAGCGGCGCATAAAATCCTTGCCCGAGAACGAGATCTTCATCCCCGCAAAGAGCGATTTGCCGTCCGCGATCATGGCGGGCATCCACGCCGAGATGAAGGTGAGTTTCAAAGCCTGCAAGAGGATGACGGCCGTCATGGTGAGCGCAATGGCGGCGAGCACCCCGAGCACGCCGTAGTTGGGCAAGAGCGACGGGATGTAGAAGAAGAGCAGCCAGCACGCCGTGAGCGAGAGGACGTCATAGACAAAGGCGAGCGGCACATACACGACGTAGTAGAGGGCCGCGCGGCCGATATTTTTGAAGTAGGAGACGGCGAACTTGGTGTGGCTGTATGTGGCCATGCGGTCGTTGATGGTCCCCGCTACGGCAAACTGCGCGAGGCCGTTGACGATGCGTTGCATGATGTACATGCAGCACACCCCGATGACGCTGCCGATGATCGTGCCGATGTTGGAGCCGAGCAAGGTCGCAAAGGCTTTGAGGGCCGCTTCGAACTCCGTCTGGAAGGCGGGCAGCGCTTCGGTGTTGCCCTCTGCGAGCGAGAGCACGAGGGCGCGGAAGAACTCTGGAATGAGCGAGAAAATCTTCTCCAATTCGGCGCTGTGCACGATGAAGGAGAGCCCGAGGTGTAGGATGAGGTAGACGAGGCTGAAAAAGATCACGCCCACGATCACGCGGTAGAAGAGCAGTTTGAATACCTCGGAGAAACAATCTACGGTGAGGCCGAACGAACGCTTGAAGCGCATATCAATACCCCCTGTAACTATGGATGATGTCTTCGCGGTCGAGCTTGTCGGTCTCGAAATACGTCGTCTCCATGCGGATGCAGAAGCTGAGGTAGAGTAGCACGAAGAGGAGCACCGCGATGATGCGGAAGAGCGGCTCGGGCAGGAGCGAAAACGCCCCGAGGAGCAGAAAGGCCGCCGTGACCGAGATGAGATAGGAGAGAATGAGGTTCCAGCGCACGTTCGACATCAGGCGGTAGGAGTAGACGAAGGCGTTGTAGAAGCCGAAGCCCGTCATCTGCCTGCACGGGAGCCACAGATAGAACACGGTGACGCAGTAGAGCAGCGCCCATGTGAGCAGGATGAACACGACAATGAAGAGGATATAGACGACCGCGTCCGCCTGAATGCGCGAGACAACAAAGAGCAGCGCGGAGAGGAGGAGCGCATAGAGCTCATAGAGGCAGGTATAGACGAGCGTGACGACGAAGACGGAGAAGAGGATGTTGACAAACCCTTGATACCCGCCCGAGAGCGACCGCTTGCCGATGCGCATGTGCTTCTCCACAAAGGTGAGAAGGAAGGAGGTGAAGATGACGATGCAGGCAAAGGCCAGCACGCTATACACGCCGCCGAGCACGGAATCCACGCGGATGAAACTCCATGCGCGGAAGTAGGAGACAAAGTCTAAGCGGGGGTCCCCCGTGAAGAACCCCTGCACGAGCGCCCCGATGGCCGAGAGGTCGAGCGAGAGCGCGAGAAAGACCGCGGGCATGACCGCAAAGGGCAACACCCACAGATTTCTGAAAAGATAGATCCAACCGTCAAAGAGTTTCCGCATACCGTTCCTCTTCTCTTATTATATAACAATTTGTGCGCTGTGTAAAGTATTTTTCGGAATTTTCCCAAAAAGCGGGCCGCAAGCCCCGTCGCCGCGGGCCGCAAGCCCAAGAAGCCTCGAAAAAATATCCGCCCCGTGTGGGGCGGATATCTTGTTTTGCTAAGGCTTATTCGCCGTCGGACTCACCTGTGGGGTCGTCATCGGCTGCGGGCGCTGCGGGCGCGGGCGTTTCGGGAACTTCCTCGGTGTAATCCGTCTCGTCGGCTCCAAGCTCGCCGAGGTCTCTGTCGGTGAGTTCGATGCCTGCGAGATCGTCTTCGGGAAGCTCTACGGCTTCGAGGTCGATGTCGGGCAGTTCGACGTCGGGCAGTGCGGGCGAGTTCTCGAGGATGTCGTTGGCGTCCATCGTCCAGAACTTCGGCGACGCGATCTCCCTCCTGCGGATCTCACCTGCCGCCACGAGCTCGTCGGTCGTCTTGTAGGCGAAGGTGTAATCCTGTGCAGTGTAGGCGTCGTTGCGTTCGAGCCCGAGCGCGGCCATGACCATGTCTACGAGCTCCTTCGCATATTTGAGCGAGCGGGCGCTGCGGATCTTGAGTTTGGTCGGGTAGGACGCATACTTCGAGATGCTGCTGACATCCTTGTGGTGATACTTGGGTTCGAGCGTCTTCGGGTCGAGCGCGAGGTAGATATAGAGCGACTTGCCCTTGATCTGCAACTTGGCGATCTTGCCGCGGCCCTTGTTGAAGGTATCGTAGCCCCAGCTGATGCGCGAGCGCACGAACTTGTAAGACATGATGTAGTTCTTGATGTCGTTGTAATACGTCTTGGTATCCGTCTCGGCCTGCGTGAGGCGTGCCCTGAAGCTCTTGTCGGTGATGACCATCGTCTCGGGCGCGGCGGGAAGAACGAATGCCGTCTCGGGTTCGACGAAGGGTTCGATGTCGCTCGGGTAAGGAATGTGCAGTTCTTCGGGCGTTGCGCCTTCCTCTGCGGTGACTTCCTCCGCGGGCACGGGCTCTGCGGGCGTCTCTTCGGCCTCTTCTGCGGCTTCCGAAGGTTCCTCTGCGGTCTCCTCCGCCGTCTCCTCTGCAGTCTCTTCCGTAACTTCTTCGGCTACGGTCTCCTCTGCGGTCTCGGCGACAGCTTCCACGCTCTGCAAGTTGGCCGTGAAGACGCACAGCACGATGAGCGCGATGAGCAGGAGCAGGGTGATGATGGCAAGCCCGCCGATGAACAGCCAATCGGTGCCCTTGTCGTTGAAGCCGACGACGGCGTAGATGGAGAAGCTGTCAACGTCGAACTCCATGTAGTTGTCGACCTTCTTTGCAGCGTCGACGATCTCGATCCCGCTATCGGTGATGTGGATGACGTAGATGTGATCGCAATTGCGGATATCCTCGGGGATGAGCAGGCGCACATGGAACTTGCCGTTTACACCTACTTCCTGCCCGTCTTTCTCGAAGTGGATGTCGTAGGCCTTGCCGCCGACGTACTTCTGATCCTTGAATGCATCGAGCGCGCGGATCTTATCGAGATCGCCCTCAAACGGTTGCTCCTTGATGGAGATATCGTAGTCCTTGGAGATCGTTCCCTCTGTGATGGAAACTTCCACCTCGAGCGGGCCCGTTTCGGGGTATTTGAACTTGTGCCCTACGGGGTAATTGTTATCGTCGACGGGCGGGTTCTCGGGCGCCTTGTTGATGCGCCATACCCGCTCGACGGTGAGTTTCGTGAAGTTGTCTGCCGTCGTGCCGCCCTTGAGTGCATATCCCGCGGCAACGCCCTCTGCGGAGAGGGTGAAGGTGACGGTGATTTTATACTCACCGGGATCGGTCGCCTCGAAGACGCTGTCGGAGCCATAGGTGACGGTGATGAACGCTTCGGCGGCGGCAGGGGTAGCCGACCACTCGAGCTCGACGGACTTCTTCGTGCCGTCTTCCGTGAAGATATTCTGTTTGAGTTCGGCGTGGATGTCGACTTCCGTCTTGTCTGCGGGGGTGTTCTCGACGAGCCTCCACGCATCCTCATACACAAAGGAGAGTTTGCCGTCTGCGTCGCTCGTCATCGTTCCGTTCACAAGCACGTATTGTGCTCTGCTTTCCGCCTTCACCTGCAACTGAATGGTGAGCGGGTAAGATTTGAGCTCCGTCACGGTCTTGTCGTATTCGAAGCCGACGATCTCGAAGTGCTCGCGGTCGTTTTGGCTATTGCTGATCTTGATCGCGTTCGCAAAGTTGAAGGTATTGAGCTCACTCACGGACACCATGACGGGGATCCCCGTGAAGGTCTCTTTCGTGATGGCGATCTCACTGATCTGCCCCTCGGGAAGAACTCGCCATTGAAGCGAAACTTCCTTGTTCGCCGATTCATCGTCTGCGCTCCACTGATAGTTGTTGGTATCGGTGAGCGTGAACTCGAACTTCGCCGTGAAGGTGCCCGCTTGGGGCTTGCCGTCCTTAACGTTGGTGAAGCCCTCCACATATTTGACGGTGTAAGCCGAGAAGTCTGCAACATTGGCGCACTCCACCGAGATCTTCAACATGTCAAGGAGATCTGCTTGCTCGTAGGTGCCGAAAGGCAGCTCGGGAAGAGAATCGGGCAGGATGGTCACGGAGACCGTCGCCTTGGAGATCGTGAAGGATGCCGTGGTCGCGCCTGTGACTGTTGTATAATCGGAATCGGTTTTCAGCACAAGTTTGGCAGTATGGTTACCCGCATCCGTAGGAGGAGTCGTGTCATCTCCATCATAGATGATATCGAACAGAGCAGCCACCTGCTGTTTGATCTCATCGGTAAGAGCCGCGCCCTCATAGACTTGGGTCCCGAGCGTGACCTTGGTATAGGTGAATCCCAACGCGTGCGGTTTCTTGTTATAGACGAGGTTATCGGTGCCCGTCCATGTAAAGCCCTCGAAGATGATGGGATTTTGGGGCTTCGTCTCCTCGACGATAAATTCCACCGTGGTGGGCGGCGTGTAGTCGAGCTCATAGCAGTCGGCTTTCGTGCTCTTCACATTGAGCTTCGCGGAGACTGTGTAGGTGCCCTTGTCGGTCACGGTTTCAACCTTGGTCCCATCCTGCGTGTAGGTATACACGATCTCGATGTCTGCAAGCGTAAAGTCTGCGGGCGTACCGTCAGCCAACGTCAATGTGAGGTTGACAGGGTTATCAGGATCTCCGATCCAGTTCGTGTCTTCGTCATACTCGACCGTATACTTGCCGGCCGTGGCGCCGGCCCATTCTGCGGTGACGGAGATCTTCGCCTTGACGATCTCCCAGTCGATTGGTGTATTATCGACAAGGGCGAAGTTCTTAGCACTCTCGTTGGCGTTGTCGATTGCAACGTTGAAGTGGTACTTTTGAACCGTCTCTCCCGCATCATCGGTAAAGACGAGCAAACCGGTAGGAAGTTCAAGGCCACCCTCTACCGTTATGCCTACTTTCACTTGATAACCGCCGGTGATGTAGGGCAGAGGATCACTGTATATCGTCCAATCGTCTCCGTCTGCGCTATACTCGAGAGTCCCGAGCGTGATCTTAGCGGCTATGATCGACCATTTGATCTCGTTTACAGATTCGCCACCTTCGATGATCGTCAAGTCGTAGTTATCGGAAGAAATGCCGTTCGCGAGCGCGACGGTGTACGTCGTCGTAAACTCGCCGACGTTAGTCTGCGGCGTGGTAGTGCCCGTTGCCGTCAATGTGATATACTGTTTGAAGTCGTTCTCTTGAACGGGTTCCCCGTCGATCTTGAGTGTATTTCCGCTCAGCGTTGCGCTGTGGGACTTATTATCGAACGTGATTGTAGTGTTTGAAATCGACCATGTGCCCCAAGTGAAGACGAGCTGAGATTTTGCGATCGTCCATTTCGCCGTGTAGACGCCATCCTTAACGTTGTTGCCCGCCAAGGCATAGTTCGCGGCCGCGGGATTCTTGGTCGGGTCAAGTTTCGCGGTGAATTGGATATTCTCCTGCGCGTTGGTTTCCTTGTCTCCCGTGTAGATCAAGAGGGCATAAACCTCATCAAGCGTGATGCCTGTGGGCAAATCATTCTGCGAGATCTGAGGACGAACGGTGAACTCCTTCCCATTGTAGACGATGTTATTATTATAAATGGTATATGCCTTACCGTCCAGCGTCCATTCAAGGCCGCCGAGCGTGATCGTGTATGGCGTAATGGTCACTTGGATGGGCTTGGATTCACTGACCACACCCGTTCTCGTGTTGGTGACCACGACATGGTAGCTGCCGCTGTCCGCAACATTCTGCACGGTGAGCTCGGCCTCGGTGTCGACAAGATCCTCGCCCTTATACCATTGATAAGTATAATCGGAAATCTCTGCAAGGCTGATGTCTGCGATCTCGGCAGAGAGCGTGTACGACGTTTCGGGGTCGTACGTTTCCATAAGGTCCTCGGCCTTTTCGTCTGCAAGCGCCGTGACGTCGAACGCCGTCACAGGGTAGAGCGTGACATCTTTCGCGGGCATGGTGGTGAGCTCTTTGCCGCCTTTCACATCTTCCATCCAGCCGAGGATCGCGTGGCCCTCGAGCTCGTCGGTGCCGTCGAAGATGGCAAGCTGTGCGCCGGCGGGAAGGATCCCCTCGCGGAGCAAGACGCTGCCGTCTGCCGCCGTCCCCATCTCATAGGAGACCTTGTAGGCGTTTTGCACCTGCACGCTGAGATCAAGCTCATAGGTGTGCGTGGCGGCCTCGTCGGTGGTGCGCTCGCACAGGTTGTTGATGGTCTTCGCGAGCTCGTCGCCGCCGTGGTTTTCAAGCCACGTTGCGACCTTTTCGAAGATCTGCTTGAAATTATAGGTATACGTGCCCGCGTGCGCGAAGAGGCCGTCGCCCGCATAGCTCGTGAGGATGTAGCCGTCTTGTGCCTTTTCGGGAATGGCGTTGAAGAGCTCGTCGACGATGTTCATGAAGCTATCGTAGAGCTTCTCGCCCTGATCGTAGTGCCTATCGATGAATTCGTAGACGGAGGTATTGAAGCCGGGCTTGGCGATCTCTGCGCGGACGGTCTCGGCGTCGTATTTGCTCCAATCGATGCGGTTGACAAAGCGGAGCAGTTTGTTCACGGCTTCTTTGACGCGCGCGGGGAACTTGCTCTCCAGCCTGCCGAAGCCCGGGATCCTCTCTTTGAGGAAGGCGGCCGCGTCGTCATACGTCCAATTCTTGTCTTTGAGCGTCTGCGCGCGGGAGGTGAACCCGTCGATGATGCTGTTGATGTCGTCATCGCTAAACTCATGGTCGAGGAGATCGGAGAGGTAGCTCCCGAAGTAGCTGTTGATATAATCGGCGCTCAGGAAGTTTGTGAACCACTTCTGATAGTCAACGCCTTTGAGGTAGTCGAGAATGTCTTGGTAGCTGTAATCGTCGATCTTGTCGCGGAGTTCGGCCGGGGTCTTGGTGAACAGCGAGAAGACCATGTTCTTATGGCGTTCGGAGATGCTTTCGGATTGCGCCATTCTGAGGAATACCTTCGTCACCGCCTGCGGCACGAGCACCTTCGCGGTGATCTTGTTGCCGTCGATGGCGAGGTCGAAGTGATCGGCGAGGAACTGGCACGCACTGCGGATGGCACTCGAATCGCCGAAGAAACCGAAGGTGAAATCAAACCCGATCTCGCCGAAGGTCGTGTCGATGTCGACGTGCATGGAGAGAAGGTTCTCCATCTCATCATCGGTCATGTGCGCGATGACGGAGGGCTTTTTGAGCTTGCCCGCGAGGTAGCGGAGCTCGGAGGTGTTGAAGTGCAGACCGCCCGCATCTTCACCCTTGGAGAGGATCTCGTGGGTGCCGTCGATGACGACGCTGCGGAGCGCCTTGGTGATATCGTGGAGGGTGATGCTCGGCTTGCCGCCGTTCTCCTCTACCTTGTCAATGAGGTTGGTGTAGAAATCGGAGGACCTATCCGCATCCGCCTTCCACCCGGAGAGATCGCTTTGGAATTTTTCAGCTTCCTCTGCTCTTTTCTTATCAAGTTCACCGGGATGCTGCTGTTCATACTCTTCCTGTTTGGCCTTTTTTTCGTCCTCGGTAAGAGTATCCCATTCTTCGGGGTATTGTGTTTTCAAGAATTGTTCGACGGCTTCCTCCTGGTGCACGAGCTCGGCCTTTTCTTCGGCCTCACCGAGAACAGCCTGGACCTGTTCGGTCATTTTATTTTTCTGATCATCGGTGAGCTTGCCGTCTGTACCTTTCTTTTCGATATAAGTACCGACGGCATACTCGAGGAGCATGTCGTAGTCGCCGTTATAGTAGCTTTGGAGTTCGGCAGGTTCGCTGAGACGATCGACGATGTATTCTCTGAATTTCTTCAGCTGCTCGTTGTCGTTCCAGAATTTTTCGTCAACCTTAAGATCATCGGGGAGCCCGGGAACGCCCGTGCCGCCTGCGCCCGTGGTACCGTCGAGGAGCGCAATGCCCGAGAGCATGACGGCCTGCGAGCCGCTTCCGCCCTGGCCCGTCACGTCATTGCCGAACTTGCCGAGGATGCTCTCTACGAGGATCTCCTGCGCCGCCTGCTTGACTGCATCGACAAGCCCGGAGACGCTGGCGCTCCCCTCGTTGAAATACTCGCGGAAATTTCCGTTCAGCTGTAACGCAAAAGTGTCCTTGTCATACGTCAGCCTATACCAATCTTTCTCCACGACCGTAGGGGATTGGTCTTCGGCTGCGGCTGTCTTCGCGGTGCCCATCGTCACGACGCCCGTAAGGCACATGACGAAGGACAGAAATACGAGAAGGACAAGCGTCAGTTTTCTGCCGATCTGTTTCATAAAACATCTCCCTGCTGTAATTTATTCGCAACACACGGCGGGCGGCACACCTCTTGCAAAGTGCGGCAGCGCCGAATATTCCCTTATATAAAAATATTTTCTCGTTACTATAATAGACTCTTTTTTTCCGCTTGTCAATAGGTATTCGACAAAAAAGTTGCCACACGCGGTGTTTTTTTTCGGTTTACGGGCTCTTTGTAAGCCAAACCCGTTCACAAAGTGGACAGACTGCGGTTTTTTCCCGAAAAATCGGGGGACGTGGCACTTCTTTCCGCAAAAGAAATGCTACGTATGGGCACTTTTTCAAAGTACGTCCCCTCGCTTCCGTGCCGCCCCGTCTTCGGTTTTTTCAGGCGCGTCCCCCGCCGTCTGCAAGAAGAGCCGCAAAAAAGGAGGACCCCCGCGCGGGCAGGAGTCCCCCATGCATGGGCCGCGGGCGGCGGCCTGTGAAATTCATTCTCTCAGAGCCGATCGGACCCGTCTTCCGCCCCCTCTTCGCTCTCCTCGGGCTGTTTTGAGGGCTCCTCCGCGGCCTCTTCGGGCTGTTCGGAGGCCTCTTGGGGCTGTTCGGGGGTTTGCTCTGCGGGTTCTTGGGCTACGGCAAGCTCTGCTGCTGCTTCTTCGGGCGCCTGCGCGGGTCCTGCCACGGGCTCCTCGGCCTCGGCTACCTCGGACATGGGTGCCACGGGCGAAGGTGCGGCTTCTTCCGAAGCGGGCTCCCCTGCCCCTGCTACCTCAGACATGGGTGCCACCGACGAAGGTGCGGCGTGCCCCAAAACAGGCTCCTCGGCGGGCTCTGCGGCGGGAACGGGCTCCGAGACGGGCTCGGAAGCGGGCTCGGAAATAGGCTCTGCGGGGACAACTTTGCCTTCTTTTGCGGCTTGGGCGGCCCCGCGCGCGGCCTTCTTTTTCCTCCTCTGCACGAAATACAGGATGAGGAGCGCGACGCCTGCGACGAACACGACCAAAAAGACGGGGAGGACGACGTAGGCGATCTTGACGACGAGCTCGAGCTTGGAGATGCCCTTGGGGGCGACCTGCACGGGCACGGCGGTGTAGACGGCGTTGTATTCCATATCCCCCGTGGCGGGGCCGAAGGGCTTATCCCAGCCCGCGAAGGTGTAGGTATTCTCGCCGTCGGAGGCCTTTACGGGCGCTCCGTCGGGCGGCACGACGGTCTCCCCGTGCAGATAGGTGAGGGTCGCGATGACCTTTCCGTCGGCACGGAAGACGAAGGTATAGGAATTGCGCGCGCACACGGCACCCACGGACATGCCCCCCACGGGCATGGTCACGACGTCGTTTTTGAAGGTGACGTCAGCGCCGTTTGCGTCCCGCACGAAGACGGACTGCAAGTGCATGCCCTCAACGGGCTCTCCCACCGTGATCGTGATGCGCTCCCCCGCGCGCGCCCGCAGAGTGCTTGTCTCCACGGCGACTTCCTCGCAGGGGATGATGTTGACGTAATATTCGGGGCCGATGGAATACCGCCTGCCCGCATATGCGGTGAAGGAGACCACGCCGTTCTGCACGGCAAAGCGGACGTCGCGCTTCTCCCCCCCGAAATACTCGGTGAGATAGGAATTCTCCGTATCGAAGACGCCCGCGGCGGCAAGGTGCACCGCCACCCCGTCAAACGCCCGCGTGCGCCCCTGCATGGTGATAAGGTAGTCGTAACAGCACATCCCCGTCTGCACGGCCGAGGCCGAGACGGTCTCTATCCCACCCTCTGCGGCGAGGTAGACGTCGCTCGGCAAGAGGGTGAATTCGCACCCCGCGAGGCGGAACTTCACGCCCGCATTTGCCTCCGCCGCGAGCGCAAAGAGGACACCCATGTCCGCGGTATCATGCTGTCCCATGTCTTCCGCGATCAAGTAGCCCTCCTCCTCGGAGACGGTGGCGCCGCTCCCGCCGAGGTCGACGATGTAGTCCCGTGCGAAGGAGGCGGTGTAGGTGACGTCGCCCGAGACAACGGGAACTTCGGGGAAGAGCTTCCCGCCCGCCATCCAGCCGGCAAAGGTGTAGACATAGCGGGCGTCGCGCGCACGGGCGGGCACTGCGCCGTAGGCGGGCGTATCCCCCATCCAATAGGCCTCGGAGGTGAGAGCCCCGTCCACCGACCACGTGACGATACAGCCGCGCTCGAAGCGGGCGGTGTAGACGGCGTTCCCATCCCCCATCGCGGGGAGCGCATCCCCTGCCGCGTAGGCGTTGCCGCGCTGGTTCACCCACCCGGTGAAACGGTATTCGCGGATGCTGCCGTCGGACATGGTAAGGTCTCCGAGCGCCGCCGCGTCATAGACGGGCACCTCGCCGTAGGCACACGTGCCGTTTCTCGCCTCGCCCGCGACGATCCACACGACGGTGTAGAGCTTGGGCGTCTCCGTGAAGAAGGGATAGAGTTTGAGTTCGCCCGCGGCCGCGGGGATACGGTTGAGATCGACGACGTTGCCGCTCCCGTCCTGCCATCCCGCAAAGGTGCAATCGTAGCCTGTGCGCGATTTGGTGGGCAGAACGCCGCCATACTGCACGCTCTCCCCCACCACGGCCTCGCGGACGCTGTAAGTCTCCGCCCCGTAGGCGTCGTAGAAGGTGATCTTGTCGACGGAGCTGAAGTTGCGGAAGTATTTCGTGACCGCGGCGGTGAGCTTCAATGTGTAATTTTCTCCAAGCTCTGCACGCGCTTCGGGCATACCGTGTCCGCGGTCGAGCTCTTCAAACGCCTTCTCGTCCTCGGTGAGCGGCTGCTGCGAAGGGGCCACATCGCCGGGGTCTTCGACGGGCACGGGCCTGTGCGGCTCCGCGACAACGTCGGGCGCCTTGCCGGGGTCTTCGACGGGCGCGGGCTCTACGGGCGCAGGCATGGGTTTGGGCATGGCTCCGGGGGGATCGACGGGCTCGGGCTTTTGCGGCTCGGGGGGCAGGGAGACGTAGCCGCCCTCGAGGGGCGCACCCTTGCCGAGGTCTTGCAGCTCTCTGCCCTCGAGAACGTCCTTCGGGGAGCGCTGTTTCCCGGGAGGGCCGATGACATAGTCGGGCCCGTATTCCGCCCACTTGTCATATTTATAGGTATGTTCCTTGTAGAAGTTGGTGAGGGGCCCGTCGTTCAGGGCGAGGCAGGACATATAGAGCTGCGCGAGCAGGATCTCGAACTTCTCCGTGCTGTTGCGGCGGCCGATCTCGGCGCGGATCTCGGCAAAGCCGTGGTAGAAGTAGTCGAGGGAGCGGAAGAGCTCGCAGAAGTTGTCCGTGAGCACGTCATGGTAGTTGATGTAGTAGAAATACTTCTCCATGTCCGTCTTGCAGGAGTTGTAGATGGGGATGGTCTTGCGGAGTTCCACGACGGCGTCGTTGGCGTTTTCGATGGCCTCCCTGCTGACCTGCAAGAGCTCGAGGGCGTCTTCGAGGGCGCCGAGCGCGTCGATGACCATGGTCACGGTGTCGCTCATGATCGTCACGAAGAGCGAGCGCTGATACTCCGTCATGACGTCGGTCATGAATTGGAGGATGGCAAGCTGATGGAGCTGGGTCTGCGCGTCCTCGCTCGCCGTATCGGCGGCGTATTGGCGCATGTCCTTTTCATATTGGTCGAGCGCGGCGACGTAGTCGTTGTATGCCTTGACCCGAAGGTTATACTCGTCGAGCGCGGCCTGGTAGCTATAATTGTCGTAGGCCGCCTTCTCCTCCCTGTAACGGGCGAGCTCCTGTTGATAGTTGCGGTAGGCGACGTCTTTGCGCGCCCATTCGCGGTACACGGGCAGATATGCGGCGTAGGCGGCGGCGTCCAGCTCATACTGCGCAAGGGCCTTTTCATAGGCCTCGTAGGCGGCGACCTGCGCCTCGTAGTCCTTCAAGGCCTGTTGGTAGGCCGCACGCTTTTCGGCAATGCGGGCAAGGGCCTTCTGCCCATCATTGCGCGTGAGGTTGAGGATGCCGTTGAGGTCTGCCGCGGCGATGGGAACGGAGTGGGCGTAGCGCACTTCCACGCTGTCTTCCTCATAGCCCTCGGTGCTCATTGTGTAGGAATACGAGCCCCCGCTTTCGGACATGGTATCCCCGTTTACGCTCTCGGGCGTCCAAGTGAACAACGTCGCCCCTGCCGTGCGGTAGCTCTCGGGCCTTGCCGTGACCGAAAGAGTTTGGGCCGAAGCGTCGAAGTCGATGCCGATCGAGGAGGAGGGGATATTGTCGCTATACAGGACGCGGAGAGAGGAATGCGTTCTCAGATAGTCCTCTTCGAAGGTGGATAGCGCGGCGCCGTTCTCCTCTAAATAACGTGAAAGAAGGGATGCGGCGTCCAACTCGCGGACGACGTACCCCTCGCGGGAAAAATTATAGTTGTTGAGACCCGCCGCAGAGACGTCCGCCGGCAATACGAAGCAGGGGACGAGCAAAAAACATACGAGCGGGATAACAACGCCGAGCTTTTTCATGGGAACTTCCTCACTTGGTGTGATATGCCCCCATTATATCACATATTCTCTGCGAATGCAACCACTATTTTAAGATTTTTGAAACCCGCGTCCCCATCAGCACGAGATAGAGGGCGAGGAAGAAGAGCACGCCCGCGCAAACAGCCAAATAGCACCCCCAAGCCTGAACTTCGCTCCCGAAAAAGGAGATCGTGCAGTCGAACCCGCTCCTGATGCCCTCCGCGAGCTGCACGGGAAGGCCCTCGGCGGTCACGGCGTCGATGGCGCTCCCCATGAGGTGGCTGTGCAAAAGCACGGTGCCATATGTCCCCGGGAGGAAGGAGAGCAGGGTCTGCAGCCCGTCCGCGAACGACCCGATGGGCATGTATGCGCCGCACAGAAAGCCGTATGCCGCAGACACGGTGGCCTCCACCGCGGCCACGCCCCCCTCCGAGCTCACGAAGAAGCACACGACGGAGGAGAAGGAAGTGCCGAAGAGGACGAGCAGGAGAGTATCGAGGACGGTCAAGAAAACATCTGCCGCCGTGAGATGCCAGCCGACGATGCCGATGTAGATAAACCCCGCCCCCAGCGCGACAAAGCAGATGAGCGCGGTCACGAGGAAGGTGGCGAGGAAATAGGCGAGCGCGAGGATCCCCCCGGGAACGGGCGCGACGGAGAGGTCGTCGTAGCGGCCGCGGGCCTTGTCCTGCACCATGATGGTGTTGGCAGTGAAGGCGATGGTCACGGCGCACACGGCGATGAGGCAGGAGATGAGCCACCCTCCCGCAATGCTCTCGACGAGGCCGTCGGAGATGGGAAAACCCTCTACGGCCGAGCGGATGCTGTCGCGGTAGACATTGCCGAGGAAGGCCAAAAAGAGGAAGAGCAGAATGAGCGGTGCGATGAGGGAGGGCAAAAATACTCCCTTGTCGCGGAAGAAGACTTTGCAGTTGCGCGAAACGAGCGCGCGAAGTTGGGTAAATTTCATGATGATATCCTCCAAGATTTCCTGCGGCGGTATAGCGGCCGCTCGCTTGCTGTCCCTGTAAGGGAAAGTGGCGCACTGCCCTTGTGCGCCGAAAGGGTTTCTGTCTTACGGTTCTATGTGCCCAAAACCCCTCACCGCCGAAAGGGCATCGGCGGAGCTCCCCTTACAGGGGCGCCAAGAGTCGCTCAAACGGGCTTGGTCGTAGTAAGATTCTTCGCGGATGGGCAGTTCGTTGAAAGTCATGCTTTATCGGCTCAGAATGACGCTCGGGTTGGGCTTGGGCGCCAATTTCCCTTCATCTTTACTCGGTCGTCTTGCCCGTGACGGCGAGGAAGACGTCGTCCATCTTGCCCTTGGTGACCTCAAAGTCCGTGATAAAGCTGTTCTCGCGGATGAGCCTCGCGGCGGCGTCGGTATCCGAAACGCAAATGCGGTATCCCTCCCCCGTCCGTTCGTAGGGCAAATTCAGCTTTCTGACGTCCTCTTCGCGGACATGGTATAGGGCGATGAAGTCTCCCGTGTATCTCTCTTTGAGCCCGAGCGGGGTATCGTCGGCCTTGATCTTGCCGCCGTCGAGGATGACGACGTGGTCGCTCTCGGCCGCCTCCTCCATGTAGTGCGTGGTGAGGAATACCGTCATGCCGCGCACTTTTCTGAGCCGCCCGAGCGTCTCCCAGAGCGATCTTCTCGTCTGCGGATCGAGCCCCGTCGTCGGCTCGTCGAGGATGAGCAGTTTGGGCGAATGCACGAGGGCACGGGCGACATCCACGCGGCGGCGCTGTCCCCCCGAGAGCTTGCCGAGAGGACGGCCCAAGAGGTCCCCGAGGTCGAAGAGCGCGCAGAGTTCGCCGAGGCGGGCGGAAAAGGCCCTGCCCGAGATGCCGTAGAGGGCGGCGCGGTAGGCAAGGTTGTCGCGCACGGTGAGGGAGCGGTCGAGCCCGCTCTCCTGAAAGACGACCCCCAGCGAGCGCTTCACCTTTTCGAGACAGCGGGAGACGTCTTCCCCCGCAATGCGCACGGAGCCCGCGGTGCGCCCCTCTTTGCCGCACAGCACGGAGATGGTCGTGCTCTTACCCGCGCCGTTGACGCCGAGAAAGGAGAAGAACTCCCCCTCCTTCACGGTGAAGGAGATGTCGTCCACCGCCTTCACCTCGCCATAGTACTTTTTCAGATGTTCCACTTCGATGATATTCATATTCCTCCGCATGCGGCAGACGCGGCCGTATTCGCAGAAAACGGGGATACCGTGTCTGCGGTCGGCCTGCTGCATTTTCAATTCTTTACATTTATCCCCTGTTCTCCCAAAAGCGGGGCCGCCCGGGGAAATAGAGCCCGTAGAGGGCATAGAACTCACGGTCGAAGGCGGCAGAGATCTCGGCGTCGGTGAGCGGAACGTTGCCCACCGTCAGCGCGAGGCCGTAAGAGAAGACGGTCATGTCGGCATGAAAGGCGCGCGCAGTGGCCTCGTCCATATGAT
Organism: uncultured Clostridia bacterium; assembly: GCA_947624215.1. Classification (GTDB taxonomy): domain Bacteria; phylum Bacillota; class Clostridia; order Christensenellales; family Borkfalkiaceae; genus Gallimonas. Next base: position 16,395 of record CANQJJ010000018.1, on the reverse strand, counting down.
AGAGCGACATCATCTCGGCGAGGATCTCGTCGAAGAAGGGGTCGGCGGGAAAGCCCCGCTCCCCGTCGAAAAAGAGAAAGCGGAAGAGCCCGCGCTCCTCCCGCGCAAAGCGGACGAACCCCATGCCGTAGGCGGCATACCGCCCGTGCACAGACGCCTCCATGCAGGCCTCGATCGAGGCATGGTATTGCCCTTTTGCCTCTTCATACAGCGCAGCCCTCAGCTCCCCCACGCCCTTGAAGCAGGAATAGATGGGCTGCGTCGAGCAGCCGATGTGCTCCGCGACGGCCCGCACCGAGACGCGCTCTCCGCCGTTCACGAGCGCGGCGGCCGCCCGCAGGATGTCTTCCCTCCCGATACTTTTTTGCTTGGGCATGCGACGTCTCCTAAAAATAACATTCGTTATATAACACATGTTATTTTAACAGAGCAGACCTGTCTTGTCAACCGCTTTCAAGAACTTTTGGAAAATTTTTCTTAACGCCGTGCCCCGCCGCTCTCCCCCGTCCTTGCCGTCATCAAACAAAAAACCGCACCCGAAGGTACGGTTTTCAAGCGAGCGGGGGATCCCCTCAAAGGGAGATCATTCCTCTGCGGTGGCGGCCGCCGTCTCTTCCATGACGTCGCGGTAGCCTGTGACGGGCTGGATGCCCACGTTCTTGTAGTCCTTCATGCCCGTGCCTGCGGGGATGAGTTTGCCGATGATGACGTTCTCTTTGAGGCCGATGAGCGGGTCGCGCTTGGTGCAGATGGCCGCCTCGGTGAGCACGCGCGAGGTCTCCTGGAAGGAAGCCGCGGAGAGGAAGGAATCGGTGGCGAGGGCCGCCTTGGTGATGCCGAGCAGCTGGCGCTTGGCCGTCGCGGGGACGCCGCCCGACATGATCGTCTTCTCGTTCTGTTCCTCAAATGTGAACATATCCACGAGCTGGCCGGGGAGCATGTCTGTGGTGCCCGCGTTCTCGATGCGGACCTTTTTGAGCATCTGGCGCACGATGATCTCGACGTGCTTGTCGTTGATGTCGACGCCCTGCGAGCGGTAGACGGACTGCACCTGCTCGAGGATATAGTCCTGCACGCCCTTGACGCCCTTGACGCGGATGATGTCCTGCGGGTTGACGGAGCCTGCGTTGAGCTGGGTACCCGGTTCGACGCGGTCGCCCGTTTTGACTTTGAGCTCGGCGTTGAAGGGAAGCTCGTAGTCTTTGAGCTTTTCCTGCGTCTCGAGGTCGTAGACGATGACGTGTTTGAGGTTATCCGAATCGTCGACGGTGACCGTGCCCGCGAACTCGCAGATGGTGGCAACGCCCTTGGGCCTGCGCGCTTCGAAGAGCTCTTCGACGCGGGGAAGACCTTGCGTGATGTCGCCCGTGGCCGCGATACCGCCCGTGTGGAAGGTACGCATGGTGAGCTGGGTGCCGGGTTCGCCGATGGACTGCGCCGCGATGACGCCGACCGCCTCGCCCACCTTGATGGGAAGCGTCGTGGCCATGTTCTTGCCGTAGCACTTGGCGCAGACGCCGAAGCGGGTATTGCAGTTGAAGATGGAGCGGATGGAGACGCCGTTCTCCGCATAGCGCGGCATGGAGGCGATCTTCTTGGCCATGTTCTCGGTGATCATCTCGTTGGTCGGGACGAGCACGTTGCCCTCGTCGTCGGTGACGTCCTCCGCGGCAAAGCGGCCCGTGAGACGGTCTTCGAGGCTCTCGATGGTCTCGCCGTTGACGCCGAGGATGGCCTTTACCACCGTACCGCGCGGGCGCCTTCCTGCCGAGCAGTCGTCCTCACGCACGATGACGTCCTGCGAGACGTCGACGAGACGGCGGGTAAGGTAGCCCGAGTCTGCCGTTTTGAGTGCGGTATCGGCGAGGCCCTTGCGGCCGCCGTGCGAGGAGATGAAGTATTCGAGAACGGAGAGGCCGTTGCGGAAGCAGGATTTTACGGGGACCTCGATCTTCTTGCCCTGCGGGTTGACCATGAGGCCGCGCATGCCCGAGAGCTGCTTGATCTGGTCGATGGAGCCGCGGGCGCCCGAATCGGCCATCATCCAGATGGGATTGAACTTATCCTGTGCGCCCTGCTCTTTGAGGAGCCCCGCGACCTTGTCCGTCGCGTCGTCCCACACGTCGATAACTGCATGGTAGCGCTCATCCTCTTTGAGAAGGCCGCGCGCATATTTCTTGCTGATGGTGGCGACCTGCTTCTCCGCTTCGGCGACGATGCCGTCCTTCTCGGCGGGGATCTTCATGTCGAAGACGGACGTGGTGAGCGCCGCGATCGTGGAGTACTTGTAGCCGCGCTCCTTGATGGCGTCGAGCACGGCCGAAGCCTTGGGCGCGTAACCCGTCTTGAAGCACGCCTCGACGATGCGCGAGAGGTGCTTTTTGCCAATGGCGCGGGCGCTGCCGATGAACTCGGTGGAGAGCTCGAGTTTGAGGTAGTCCTCGGGGGCTTCGCGCTTGACGAAGTCGAGGTCCTGCGGCATGTTGTCGTTGTAGATGATGCGGCCGACCGTCGTTTTGATGGTGCCTGTTACGGACATGGTACCCGTCTCTTTGTTCTTGGTGACAAAGACGCGGCCGCGGATGCCGTTGTTGGCGGGCGTCTCGCCGAAGTACTTTTCGTAGGGAAGTGCAAGGCCGTCGAACTTGCCCGCGGGCAACTCCACGGTGCGGCGGACGTAGATCTCGTCTTCGCAGTGGACGTTTTTGAGCTGGTAGCTCATGAGGGCCTCGTCGAAGGAGGCGAAGACGGGCGGGACATACTCCGTGCCGTTCTCGTCGGGGTGGAAGAACTCGTCATACTTCTTGCCCTCCTCCCTGCGAAGAATGGTGAGATAGTAGGCGCCGATGATCATGTCCTGCGTGGGGCTCATGACCGACTTGCCGTCCGCGAGCTTCAAGATGTTGTTCGCGGAGAGCATCAGAAAGCGCGCTTCGGCCTGTGCCTCGACGGACAGAGGAAGGTGCACGGCCATCTGGTCGCCGTCGAAGTCGGCATTGAAGGGACCGCAGACGAGGGGCGAGATCTTGATGGCTCTGCCCTCGATGAGGATGGGTTCGAAGGCCTGGATGGACAGGCGGTGCAGCGTGGGCGCGCGGTTGAGGAGGACGGGGTGCTCTTTGATGACCTCTTCGAGGACGTCCCAGACGAAGTCCTTGCCCCGCTCCACGGTGCGCTTGGCGCTCTTGATGTTGTGGCTCTTGCCCGTCTCGACGAGCCGCTTCATGACGAAGGGCTTGAAGAGTTCGATGGCCATCTCCTTGGGGAGACCGCACTGGTAGATCTTGAGCTCGGGGCCGACGACGATGACCGAACGGCCGGAGTAGTCGACGCGCTTGCCGAGGAGGTTCTGGCGGAATCTGCCCTGCTTGCCGCGGAGCAGGCCCGAGAGCGATTTGAGCTCGCGGTTGGAGGGCCCGATGGTGGGCTTACCGCGGCGGCCGTTGTCGATGAGGGCGTCCACGGCCTCCTGCAACATGCGCTTCTCGTTCTTGACGATCATCTCGGGTGCGCCGATCTCGATCATGCGCTTCAAGCGGTTGTTGCGGTTGATGACTCTTCTATACAGGTCGTTGAGGTCGCTCGTGGCAAACCTGCCGCCGTCGAGCTGGACCATGGGGCGAAGATCGGGCGGGATGACGGGGAGCACCGTCATGACCATCCACTCGGGCTTGTTGCCCGACTTGCGGAAGGCCTCGATGATCTCGATGCGCTTGATGGCCTTGACGCGCCTTGCGCCGAGCTGGTTCTCGTCGATGATCTTCTTACACTCCTCGCTCTCCTTGTCGAGGTCGACGGCCATGAGCAGTTCACGGATGGACTCTGCGCCCATGCCCACTTTGAGGCCGGTCTGCGAGGCGTCGCCATACTCCTCCTCCGCCTTTCTCAGCACGTTGTCGCTGATGACGGCCTTGTAGCAGATGGTCACGATCTCGGCGCCCGCGGTGATGGTGACGCCGTCGAGCTTGCCGGGGTCGAGCACGACATACTTCGCAAAATAGATGACTTGCTCGAGCGGGCGGGGACCCATGTCCAAAAGAAGGCCTATCTTGGAGGGCACGCCGCGGAAATACCAGATGTGGGAGACGGGCGCCGCGAGCTCGATGTGGCCCATGCGTTCCCTCCTCACCTTGGCGCGCGTCACTTCGACGCCGCACTTCTCGCAGATGATGCCCTTATAGCGGATGCGCTTATACTTGCCGCAGTGGCACTCCCAGTCCTTGGTCGGCCCGAAGATCTTCTCGCAGAAGAGCCCGTCGCGCTCGGGTTTTTGGGTGCGGTAGTTGATGGTCTCGGGCTTCGTCACTTCGCCGTAGGACCACTCCCTGATTTTTTCGGGGGATGCGATACTGATCTGAATGGAATTGAAATCGTTTAATTCGTACATATTCACTCCCTCCCTTTATTCTTCATCATCGTCTCCGAAGAGGTCGCCCGCAGACACGGTATCGTCCTCTTCCGTCTTGTCGTCCACTTCTTCCTTGAAGAGATCGCCGAACGAGCCGTCGTCGTCGATGTCTGAGAAGTCGTCGTCATCCTCGTCTTCCTCGCTGTCGAAGAGGTCGCCCGAGATGAATTCCTCGTCCTCGCCCGCCTCGTCGAAGATGGAGCCGAGCGAATCGTCTTCCTCCTCCTCGGCCTCCTGGTCGAAGTGGAAGTCGGGTGCGTCGGGATGCGGTTCCTCGTGGCGGCGGTCGGGCTGGTCGTCATCGTCGAATTCGCGGATGATGAGCTCCTCGTTGTTCTCGGTGAGCACCTTGACGTCGAGCGCGAGGGATTGGAGCTCTTTGAGGAGCACCTTGAACGCCTCGGGGATGCCCGGCTCGGAGATGTTGTTGCCCTTGACGATGCTCTCATACGTCTTGACGCGGCCCACGATGTCGTCGGACTTGACCGTGAGGATCTCTTGCAGGATGTGCGCGGCGCCGTAGGCCTCGAGGGCCCAGACTTCCATTTCGCCGAAGCGCTGGCCGCCGAACTGCGCCTTGCCGCCGAGCGGCTGCTGGGTGACCATACTGTAAGGGCCGATGGAGCGGGCATGGATCTTGTCGTCCACGAGGTGGATGAGCTTGATCATATACATGATGCCGATCGTGACCCTGTTCTCGAAGGGCTCGCCCGTGCGGCCGTCGAAGACCTGGAACTTGCCGTCTACCTTGCCCTCGGGGCCGACGAGGTTGTTCTCCTCGAAGAGCTGTTCGATGTCGCGCTCGGTCGCACCGTCGAAGACGGGCGTCGCGATCTTCCAGCCGAGCTGGCGGCAGACATAGCCGAGGTGCACCTCGAGGACCTGCCCGATGTTCATACGCGAGGGAACGCCCAAGGGGTTCAGAAGGATCTGCAAAGGAGTGCCGTCGGGCAGGAAGGGCATATCCGCTTCGGGCAGCACGCGGGAGATGACGCCCTTGTTGCCGTGGCGGCCTGCCATCTTGTCGCCGACCTGTATCTTACGCTTTTGCGCGATGTAGACGCGCACGAGTTTGTTGACGCCGGGCGAGAGCTCGTCTTTGTTCTCGCGGGTGAAGACTTTGACGTCCACGACGATGCCGCCCTCCCCGTGGGGAACGCGGAGCGAGGTATCGCGGACTTCTCTCGACTTCTCGCCGAAGATGGCGCGCAGGAGCCTCTCCTCGGGGGTGAGCTCGGTCTCGCCCTTGGGCGTGACTTTGCCGACGAGGATGTCGCCGCTGCCCACTTCTGCGCCGATGCGGACGATGCCGTTCTCGTCGAGATCTTTGAGTGCGTCGTCGCCGACGTTGGGGATATCGCGCGTGATCTCCTCGGCGCCGAGCGACTTGGTATCGCGTGCCTCCGTCTCGTGTTCCTCGATGTGGATGGAGGTGAACACGTCGTCCTGCACGAGTTTTTCGGAGATGAGGATGGCGTCCTCGTAGTTATAGCCCTCCCACTCCATGAAGCCGACGAGGATGTTCTTGCCGAGGGCAAGTTCGCCGTTGTTGGTGGAGGGGCCGTCCGCGATGACCTCGCCCTTCTGGACGCGGTCGCCCGTGGAGATGATGGGACGCTGGTTGAGGCAGGTCCCCTGGTTGGACCGCTCGAATTTCTTTAATTTATACTCTGTCTCGAAGCCCGAATCCTCGCGGATCACGATGCGGTCGGAGGAGACGGCAACGGCGACGCCCCCCTCTTTGGCGGTGACCATGACGCCCGAATCGCGCGCAATGGCCGCTTCGATGCCCGTCGCCACGATGGAGGGCTCCGTCTTGAGAAGAGGCACTGCCTGCCGCTGCATGTTGGAGCCCATGAGGGCACGGTTGGTATCGTCGTTTTCGAGGAAGGGAATGAGCGCCGTCGCCACGGAGACGAGCTGCTTGGGCGAGACGTCCATGTAGTCGATGCGCTCGCGGGGCATCTCGGTGATGAGTTCGCGGTAGCGGCACCCGACGCGCTCGTGCACGAACCTGCCCTCTTCGTCGAGGGGCTCGTTGGCCTGTGCGACGACGTAGCGGTCCTCTTCGTCGGCCGTCAAAAAGTCGACGTGGTCGGTGACGATGCCCGTTGTCTTGTCTACCTTGCGGTAAGGGGACATGATAAAGCCGTATTCGTTGACCTTGGAGAAGGTCGCGAGCGAGGAGATGAGGCCGATGTTCTGGCCTTCGGGGGTCTCGATGGGGCACATGCGCCCGTAGTGGGAGTGGTGCACGTCGCGGACTTCGAAGGTGGCGCGGTCGCGGTTGAGGCCGCCCGGGCCGAGCGCCGAGAGCTTGCGCTTGTGGGTGAGCTCGGCAATGGGATTGGTCTGGTCCATGAACTGCGAGAGCTGGGAACTGCCGAAGAACTCGCGGATGACGGCCGAGATGGGCCGCACGTTGATGAGGTTGGAAGGCGTGACCTCCATGGGGTCGGCCGTCGCCATGCGCTCCTTGATAAGCCGCTCGAGGCGGGACATGCCGATGCGGAGCTGGTTTTGGAGAAGTTCGCCCACGGAGCGGACGCGGCGGTTGCCGAGGTGGTCGATCTCGTCGATGGTGCCGATGCCGAAGCGGAGGTCGAGGTTGGTGGAGACGGCGGCGACGATGTCGTCCACCGTGATGCACTTGTGGTTGAGCTTTTCGATGAGCGGCTTCATCGCCTTCTTCTCGGACGGCGTGACGCCCTTGATGCGCTTTTCCGCCTCGAGATCGACGGGCGCGTTGGGGTCCGTCTCGTCGCTGCGGTTCAGGATCTCATGGAAGAGACAGCAGGCATGTACGAAGGCAAGGCGGCTCATCCTGCGCTTCTCGCGGTTCTTCTTCTCCTCCTGCTTCTCGTCGGCGTCGGGTTCGGATTCGCGCGTGTAGAAGACGGCGTTGATCTCGTCGAGGAATTCGTTTGCCACTTCCTCCTCGCTCTTTTGCTTGCACGCCTCGGCGATCTTCTTGGAGAAGACGAAGTTGGGGTAGTAGACCGTCTTCAAGAGCCCGAAGGCCTTGGGGTCTTTGTCCGAGAGGGCGGCAAAGTCCACCGTATTGTTGGAGATGATCTTGTGGCGGATCTCCCCTTCCACGGGGTCGTGCACGAGGACGAACACTTCGCCGATGCCCGCGTTCTGGATGGCACGGGCCTGCTCTTCGCTGACCACCTTGCCCTTTTCGGCGAGCAGTTCGCCCGTCTCGGGGTGGAAGATGTCGTCGGCGATGCGGCAGCCGGGGAGACGGTAGGCAAGGTTGAGCTTTTTGTTGAACTTATAGCGGCCGACCTTGGCGACGTCGTAGCGGCGGGGATCGAAGAAGAGGTTGTTGAGGTGCTGGCGCACGGATTCCTCGGTGGGCACTTCGCCGGGACGGAGCCTTCTATAGAGGGCGATGAGGCCGTCGGACTCCGAGCGGATGGGCGGATTGTCCTTGTCGTCTTTATCGATGGTGGCGGCGATCATCGCGTCTCCGCCGAAAAGATCCTCGAGGGCACGGTTGGAGCCGAAGCCGAGCGCACGGAGCAAAACGGTAGCCGTCAGCTTTCTCTTGCGGTCGACGTTGACCCACAGAACGCCCTGCGCGTCCTGCTTGAATTCGAGCCACGCGCCGCGGCCGGGGATGACTGTCGTCTCATACATCTCCTTGCCTGTCTTGTCCGTCTCGGAGACGTTGTTGACGCCGGGAGAGCGGACGAGCTGGGAGACAATGACGCGCTCTGCGCCGTTGATGATGAAGGACCCGTTCTCCGTCATGAGGGGGAAATCGCCCATGAAGACGTCGGATTCGATGATCTCGTCCTTCACTTTGTTGACGAGGCGCACCTTCACTTTGAGGGGGAGGGAATACGTCGCGTCGCGGTTGCGGCACTCTTTTTCGTCGTACTTGGAATTCTTGCCGAATTCGTGGTCGAGGAAGTAGAGCTCGAAGTGGTCGGAGAAGTCGGTGATGGGCGAGTAGTCCTCGAGGATCTCACCGATGCCCTCGTTGATGAAGGCGTCATAGCTCTCTCTCTGGATCTCGACGAGGTTGGGGATATCAATGACCTCGTTGATCTTGCCGAACTTTCTCCGCTGCGTCTTGCCGTACGTTTGGATTGGTAAGTTCATCCGTCAAATAACTCCTTTGATGTTGTTATCATTTGGCGATCTACCGAGTATATCTTTTCATCGATAAAAATCGAAATGTCCGAATAAATTTGTCTTCTCCCCCTTTACAACGGCGGCAAGATGCGCTATAATAAAGGGAAAGCGGACGGCCTCAGCGCGGCAGAAAAACCGCCGAAACGGCACAAAACCTCATTCTAAACATAATGATACAGTATGGTATTATATCTCTTCGAACAAAAGATGTCAACCGCTTTTCGAGGGCAAAAAATATTTTTTTTCGGAACGGACAAAAAAGCATGAGAATCGACAAATTTTTGAAGGTATCGCGCATTCTGAAGCGCCGCACGGTGGCCCATGACGCCGCCGAGAGCGGGAATATTTTTGTGAACGGGAAGGAGGTCAAGCCGTCGTACCGATTGAAGGTCGGGGACGTTGTGGAGATCGCCTTTGTGACGGGCACGCTGAAATTCCGCGTTCTGGACCTCAAAGAGACGGTCAAAAAGGACGACGCAGCGTCGCTGTATGAAGTGATTTCGTAAAGTGATAGCGTAAGCCAATCCCGAGCGTCATTCTTACCGCCCAAGCCAATCCCGAGCGTCATTCTGAGCCAACCAAGAAAAAATAGAGCGAACTGCTCATCCGCGAAGAATCTTATTACGCCCAAGTGCGGTTTTAAGCGAACGCTTTCATTCGTATAAGCGAAAATCCGAGATTTCTCACTACGTTCGGAATGACGTACACCATGAACTTGTTCGCCACCCCACCCCCCTACCCCCCTCCCATGGAGTGGGCACGCTCGGATTGAGCCCTATCGCGGACATGGTACCAACGGACGAGGTCTATCAAAAGGAAAACTATGTTAGCTGTCATACTCTGTGCCGGGGGCAGCGGCACACGCTCCAAACTGCCCGAAAACAAGATCTTCTACGAGCTCAACGGTCTGCCCGTGCTCGTGCACGCTCTTTCGGCCTTCGCACCCTTCGCAGACGACATCGTCGTTGCCTGCCGCGGGGAGGACGAGGCCCGCATCCGTCCCCTTCTCGCCCCCTTCCCCATGGCCCGCACGGTGCACGGCGGGGCGACCCGCGCGGAGAGCGTTTACAGCGCCTTAAAGACGGTGACCGCGGACATGGTACTCGTTCACGACGCCGTCCGTCCCTTCGTCACCCCCAAGATCATCGAGGATTGCATCGCCTATGTGAAGCGGTTCGGGAGCGGTATCTGCGCTCTCCCCGCCACGGATACGACGGTGCTCGCCAAGGACATGCAGGAAATGGGCGTACACATGGACCGCGCCGACCTCTACACCGTCCAGACGCCGCAAGGGTTCTATACGGAGGAACTGCGCGCGGCCTACGATCTCGCCGCCGCCCGCGGCAAACTCGGCGAATACACCGACGACAGCATGCTCTACAATGCATACGCAAAGAGAAACCCCCGCCTCTTTTTGGGCGATCCCTGCAACAAAAAACTCACCTATCCCGCCGATTTTCTGCCTGCCGAGCGGGTGGGATTCGGCGTCGACACCCATGCCTTTGCGCACCAAGACGAGCTCGGCCGCGGCATCGCACGGCTGGATCTCAACTACATCAAGCTCGGGGGCGTTCTCATCCCCTCCGACCGCGCGATCGAGGCACACAGCGACGGCGACGTCGTCTGCCACGCCCTCATGGACGCCCTGCTCACGGCCATCGGAGAGCGCGACATCGGCTATCATTTCCCCGACGCCGACCCCGCCTACGAGGACGCCGACAGCATGCAGCTCCTCGCCCGCGTCTTGGACATGGTATGGGGCAAACAGCTCGCCGTGCAGAATGCAAGCGTCTCTATCCTCGCCGAGCATCCCCGTCTTTCGCCCTACATCGGCGCGATGAAGCAGAGCCTTTCCGCCGCACTGCAATGTGAAAACGTCGGCATTGCCGCGGGCACCAACGAAAAACTCGGCTACATCGGCGAAGGCCGCGGCATCACCTGCTATGCCACCGTCCTGCTGCGGCCCGCCGCGCGGCCCGAAACTTAAACCAAAACCGAGAGGTAACCTATGCCGAAAAGCCAGACGCAATTTGTGTGCAGCGAGTGCGGCTACTCGAGCCCCAAATGGCTCGGGAGATGCCCCGACTGCGGAAAGTTCAACACCCTTGCCGAAGAGATCATCGCCCCCGCTCCGACCAAAAAGCCCCCTACCATGTCCAAGGTCGGTCCTTCGCGGGCGACGCCGCTCTCCCAAGTGAAATATGAAAGATACGAGCGCGTGTCCTCGGGCAATGCAGAGCTCGACATCGTGCTCGGGGGCGGCATCGTGCGCGGCTCCCTCGTGCTAGTTGGCGGCGATCCCGGCATCGGAAAGTCTACCCTCCTCACACAGGTGGCGGCCCATCTCGCAAAAGAGCACAAGGTCCTCTACCTCTCCGCCGAGGAGAGCTGTTCGCAGGTCAAGCTCCGCTGTGAGCGGCTCGGGCTGGATTCGGACAACCTGCTCCTTCTCAACGAGACCAACCTCGACGCCGCCGAAGAGAGCTTTTACGAGGCCGAATACGTCATCGTGGACTCCATACAGGCTGTCTACACCGACGCGCTTTCCTCGGCCGCGGGCAGCGTGGGGCAGGTCAGGGAGTGCGCCGCACGCATCATGCGCTTCGCCAAAAGCCGCGGCATCACCTTCTTCATCGTGGGGCACGTCACCAAGGAGGGCACGCTCGCGGGGCCCAAGGTGCTCGAACACATCATGGACGCCGTGCTCTACTTCGAGGGCGAGCGCACGGAGAACTTCAAGATCTTGCGCGCCTACAAGAACCGCTTCGGCTCGGTGCAGGAGGTGGGCGTCTTCGAGATGACCGAGAGCGGCATCTTCGGCGTCTCCGACTACTCTTCCCTCTTCCTCTCCGATTCCCGCGGTGTGGCGGCAGGGGCCGTCGTCACCCCCTCCGAGACGGGCAACCGCTGCATGATGGTGGAGATCCAGACGCTGATGGCCAAGACGGTCTACGGGCTCCCGCGACGGATGTCGCTCGGCGTCGACCCCAACCGTCTCATCGTGCTCATCGCCGTCCTCGAAAAGCGGTGCTCCGTCCCCCTCGGCATGCAGGACGTCTACCTCAACGCCATGGGCGGCATCAAGCTCAACGAGCCCGCGGCGGACCTCGCCGTCTGTGCCGCGCTCGTCTCGGCCGAGCGCATGGTGGCCGTGGACAGGGATACGGCAGTCTTCGGCGAAGTGGGGCTCACGGGGGAAGTGCGCGGGGTGAGTTTTGCCGACCGCCGCGTCAACGAGTGCATCAAGATGGGCTTCAAGCGCATCATCCTCCCCTCCAAGAACATGAAGGCGTGCGAGAAGTTTCGGGGGAAGGCCGAGCTCGTGCCCGTCACCTATGTCACGCAGATGATCAAGGCCCTCTTCCCCTCCTGATCCCGCCCCTTCACAATTTTTTCCGCACACCAAAACGTCCCGCCGTTTTCACGGCGGGACGTCGCATATTCCATACAGATCATTTCTTCTTTTTCTTCTTGCCGAGGCCCAAAACTTCGGCGAGATTGCCCCCTACCCCGATGTTCAAAGCGATGAACACGAGGATGAACACGGCGAGCGCGAGCGCCTGATACTGCGGCCCCACAAGCGTTCCGAAGAAGTTCAGCTCATATCCGAAATTATTGGTGAGCTGTGCCAGCATCGCGGACATGGTACCCCCGTCGATGCCCAACGTCCCCGCAAACCGCGTGAGCTCTGCGAGCGGAACGTTGAGGAAAGCGTACCGAAGCAGCGAACAGGCATACGTCCCCGGGATGAAGGCGCAGATGCCCTGCACCCAAACGGGCATCATGCCGAGCGGCATATAGGCGCCGATGAGGAAGCCCACCGCCGTCGAGAAAATGGCCACGATGGACATCATCGTCCCCTCCGTCTTGACGAAGGAGCAGAGGAAGACGGTCATGAGCGTGGAGGCCACCGTCGCAAAGAACATCGCGACGAGGGACAATAGCACCGCGGAGAAGGTGAGCATGAACTCCCCCGCCGCCGCAAGGTAGATGAGGCAGATGCAATAAAAGACAAAGCAGATGAGCGCGGAGACGAGGAAATTATAGAAGAAATAGCTCGCAATGAGCACATTTCTGTGGATGGGCGAGGAGGCGAAATCGCGGTTGACGCCATTCTGCTTGTCCTCGACGATGACGGTATTCGTCTGCAACGCCACCGTCACCGTGGAGAGGCCGATGATGCCCGAGAGCATCCAGCTGTCCACGAGCGTGCAGATATTCTTCCACAGCGCCGCATAGTTCTCTGCTCCGACCGCCGCCTCCGTCACGCCGTAGTCGTTGAGCGTGTTGGTGACCATGGAGAGTTCCAACCCGCGGAGAAAGAGCAGGTAGACCACGAAGATGAGGACGGGCACGAGCAGGGTGTACATCAGGCGGACTTTGTTCTTGAAAAAAACCATGAGATGCCGCTTGGTGAGCGAAAGGAAGATGGTAAAATACTGCGTCTTTTGCTTCATCCCTGTTCCTCCTTCATGTCCCTGCCCGTCACGCGGAGGAACACGTCGTCCATCGTCCCCTTGCGGATCTCGGCGTCGGAAATCTCGGCGTCGAACACGCGGAGGAGCTCTTTGGCCATACCCATGTCCGCGATCGGGATGAAGTAAGCCCCATGCTCGCCGTCATAGGAAAAGCCGTTCCCCCGCCCGAGCAAGGCGGCCTCGAAGGCCTCGTTCCGCCCGCGGTAGACGATGAGATTGTCGCCCGCATAGCTGTTTTTCAGTTCGTTGGGCGTGCCGTGGGCGATGATGTTGCCCCTGTCCATGATGACGACGTCCGTCGCCTTTTCGGCCTCTTCGAGGTAGTGGGTGGTGAGGAAGACGGTCATGCCCGTCTCGGTGCGCAGACGGTCGACGAGCGACCACACGGCAAGCCGCGTCTTGGGGTCGAGCCCCGTCGTGGGTTCGTCCAAAATGAGCAGGCGGGGGCGGTGCACCATGGCGCGGGCGATGTCGACCCGCCGTATCTGTCCCCCCGAGAGCTTTCCGACGGGGCGGGGGAGCAGGGGCCCGAGCTCCAAAAGTTCGGCGATCTCCCCCACGCGCTTTGCCCGTTCTCCGCGCGAGAGGGAATAAAACGAGGCGCGTATCCCGAGATTTTGCTTCACGGTGAGCGCCATGTCGAGCACGGAGGTCTGGAAGACGATGCCCGTCTCCCGCTTGATGGCGAAAGGATCGCCGTCGAGGTCGTGCCCCGAGACATAAATTTTGCCCGCGTCCTTTTTGAGGATGCCGGCGATCATGTTGATGGTCGTGGACTTGCCCGCGCCGTTTACCCCGAGAAAGGCAAAGAGCGCCCCCTCCCGTACCGTGAAGGAGACGTCGTCAACGGCCTTGAGCGTGCCGTAGCTTTTTGAGAGATGTTGGATTTCGAGTGCTTGCATAGATCAGCGTTTGAGTGGCGCGAGGCCGTATTTTTCGGCGAGGCGGTCGTAGTCGGCATACACGTCGTCGAAGCAGGTGATGCCCAATTTCCCGTGCACTTTGTCCACCTCGTTTTGCTTGTAGTTATACACCTTGAAGAAGGGCAGCCACTTGATGCCGCGGCAGAAGTGCTTGACGACGGTGTCCTCACGGATGTCCCGCTGTTCATTGAAGCGGCGGGGCAAGATGAGCTTGTCCACGACGAGGGCATTGAGCGCAGCCTGGTCGGGGAAGGCCATGCGGCGACGGCGGATGCGTTCACAGGCACGGCCGAAGAGGCCTGTCTCCCTCACGCGGCCGAGGTTGATGAGCATGACGCCCGAGTTGCAGTAGTCGCTGCGGATCCAGAATTTCCCCATGTGGTCGAGGACGGCGGCAAATTCGTAGCCGTCGAGCGCGATCTCGTCGAACGCCGTCAACGAGCGGCGCACCATGATGTCGGAGTCAAAGTAGATGACGCGGCCCTCGAGGCCGAATTGCGGCAGAAGCAGCCGCCCCATGGCATAGGGCGTGTAGCTGTTTTTGGTATTCTTGCCGTGCAGGAGACGGAAATAGTGCTCCCGCCCGTCATGCAGCACGACGCGGCTTTGGGAATTCCACGCCTGCACCCCCTCCTCGAGAATGGCACGCTGCGCCTCGGTGATGGGCGTATAGCGGGGGTTGAGATCGGAGAGGTCCATCGTGACGATGTGAAAAAGAATGGGCACCTCCGTATGCCTGGCCGCGGAGAGCGCCGAGAGCAGGATGAGCGGAAAGACCTTGTCGTTCCCGCAATAAGCGACTTGCAGAGGCGTGCTTGACATAATAATACCATTATACAGAACAGAGGGGGACTTGTCAACCGCTCTGTCCCCGTATTCCTCCAAAATAGGTAAGCACTTTACAAAATTTTACACGATTTTCACCGCGCGGGCCATGCAGATGGGCTTGCCCTGCGAGAGAAAGTTTGCCTCATATTCGGTGACGATATTCCCCTCCGCATACGGGCTGCGGTGCAGATCGCGCGTCTCGGCGACCACTTCGAACCCGTTTCCGGCAAATTGCACGAGCGACCACTCGAAGAACACGGCGCTGTCCGTCTTTTGGGTGATCCTGCCGTGCGGGACGAGAATGTCGCGGTAGATAGAGAGAAAGCGGGGGGATGTGAGGCGCTGGCGTTCACACCCCTTGGCGGGAAGAGGCGTGGAGAAGTTGAGAAAGATCTCCTCGATACTGCCCGCGGGGATGTAGCAGGGAATGGTCTCGGCGGGGATATTGAGAAAGCGCACGTTGGGAAGCCCCTTGGTGCGCGTGCGTTCCATGGCCGTCAGGATGACGTTGGTGCACACCTCGACGGCGAGAAAGTTGGTTTCGGGCTCCCGCGCGGCCAGCTCCAAGAGAAAGCCCCCGTTCCCGCTCCCCACTTCGAGCTTGACGGGGTTCCCGTTCCCGAAGACGGCGGAAAGATCGAGGAGCGCACGGTAGTTCTCCGCCGCCTCCTTGAGGTTGAGGCAGGGCCGCCCGCGCACGAGGAGAAGCTCCCCGCACGCCTGCATGCGCGGCTCCAAATTCCGTTTTCTACGCATCCGCATGGTCAGTCTCCCAAGGCCTTTTCGTCCATCGCATAGAGCATGGGATGCACGAGCAACACGATGTCTCCCTCCTCCCGCGGAACGGATCCGAAGGGGGTGGGCGCGGGCATGGGTATGCCGTTTGGCGTGTAATCGAAGTCGAGGATACAGCGGAGGAAATCGCAGGCCATGAGGAAAGCGTCTGCGAGCGAGCCGCCGCACGTTTGCATCCCGAAGTCGGGCAGAATGGCCTCGTAGCCGCCGTGGTCCTCGTCCCAATGCATGACGGCGGGATAGACGGGCACGATCTTATCCCGCACGGGCTCCTCCTCGGGCAGATCCCTCGCGGGGTTATTTTTTTCGGGATGATTCTTTGCGGGCATCATTTTACCCCCGTCGAGCCGAAGCCGCCCTCCCCGCGCGCCGTCTCGGTGAGCTCGTCCGCAAAGGAGAACTCGCCGACGTAGTAGGGAGCGATGACGAGCTGGGCGATGCGGTCCCCCGCGGAGACCGTACGCATCGCGCCTCCGTGGTTGTGGAGGGCGACCACGATCTCCCCGCGGTAGTCGCAGTCGATGACCCCGACCTTGTTCGCGGGGGCGAGGTCCTGTTTGCAGGCGAGGCCGCTGCGCGCATAAATGAGGCCTACCATGTCCGGGGGGAGCTCGACCGCAATGCCCGTATGGACGAAGACGGTGGCTCCCGGGGGGACAGCGTAGTCCCCGACGGAATAGAGGTCGGCGCCCGCGGAACAGGGAGACCCGTAGGCGGGCAGTTTGGCGTTCTCGTGAAGTTTTTTGACGTGGATCTGCATGGGCTATCCTCTGTGTAATTTTGTGCAATGGGAAGAGCATGCCGCGGACATGGTACC
>CANQJJ010000017.1 GCA_947624215.1 uncultured Clostridia bacterium | reverse complement strand
ATTATAACGTACATCATGCAGGAAGTCAAGAGATAATAAAGAAATTTCAAGGAAAACCAAATAAAAACAAGATAAAGATCGGGGCGAGAAAAATCTTTTGTAGCGTGCCGGTGGCGGTCCTCACGCTTATGATTGTCGGACGGCGGAACTCCCCCACTGTGAGATGCAAAACAAAAAACACGGCAGAGCCGTGTTTTTTGAGAAGCAAAGATTTTTACTTCGTATGGATGCGGATGGCGGTCAGGCTCGTGGCGGGGAGCTCGTAGCCGAACGTCGACGAGACGCCAAGCGTATAGCTGCGCGGCTTGATGTCATAGCCGTCTTCACCCAATTGGTTGGCGCCCGCAAACCCGAATTCGCTTTCGAGAACGGTGACGTCCGCAACCCCCTTCACGCTCGCGCCCGCGAGGTCGAAGTTGACCTTGATGGCCTCATCGCCCGCGTTGACGACCTTGACGATGATGTCGCCCGTGTTTTCATCATAGGTCACCGACTGGTAGAACACATCGACGGGCATGCCCTCCAACATCACGTCGTAGGCATAGTCATCCGAGATATTCTCCATTTTCGAGGCGATATACTTCGTGCCCGCGTTCTTCATGAAGAGCTGCTGGACGTAGTAATTGGGCGAGCACAGGAGCTTGGTATTCGTGAAGTACATCATGTCCACGTCCCATTGGTTGACATCCATGTCTCTCGTAACGCCGTTGGAGACGCCGAACATGGGCGCATAGGCCGCAAGATCGACGACATCACCGTTGCGCTCGAGCGCCGTCATATACGCCGCCTCGGAGAGCGCGGTAGCCCATGAGTTGCCGCCATAGGTATAGGAGGTCTCCAAGTTCCCCTTGAAGCCGTAGAAGCCCGTGGCAAAGTTCGCAGAGTACTCGCCGACGAAGACCTTGTAGCCCGTGGTCTCATCGCGCGAATATTGGTCATAGATGCAGTTGAGATCGGTCGCGAAGTGGAAGAAGTCGAGATACGTCATGTAGTAATGGTGATCGACGACGCCGTAGTCCGAGATCTTGGAGATCTTCCCGCTGTTTTTATAAGTCTTGGCCGCACTGTTTGCGACGTTGTTGGAAGGCGCGGGCCCGAATTCGCAATCGGAGAACACCATGCCGTTGCCGACGATGGGCTGTACGCCGCCATAGACGGCCGCATTGGACTTTTGAAGCGGGCGGAAGGCCTCGAGGAACTGCTGGTAGTAGTTAAAATAGGTGGTCCCGAACTGCTCGTTCCCGATGCCGATGTACTTCAAATTGAAGGGCGCGGGATGGCCGAGGTCGGCGCGGATCTTCCCCCACGTGGTGGACGTGTCCCCGTTGGCGAACTCAATGAGGTTGAGGGCGTCCTGGATGTAGTCGGGCACATTCTTGCCGTGGCGGCCGTACATGAGCGTCCCGCGGGCACTTGCCGCCGCCGCACCGCCTTGGTCGGAGAGACCGCAGTTGACGATGGGCACGGGGCTGGCGCCGATGCTCTCGCAGAGCAGGAAGTATTCATAGAAGCCGAGGCCGTAGTCCATGTTATAGCCCCAGAGGTCATAATTATTGGTGCGGGTCGCCCACTCGCCGTACGTCGTGGTCTCCTGCACGGTGCCGTCGGTATCCAGCTTGTAGGTGAAGGCGGGCACGGTATCGTCACCCGCGTTGGGCCCGTTCTGCACGGCGCCGATGGAGTTCTTCCAATCGTAGACTTCGACGCACTCGCCGTTTTCATCCTTGTTGGAGTTGTCCCCCTCGATGATGCACCCGCCCGGGAAGCGCATGAACTTGGGCGAGAGATCTTTGATGGCGTCATAGATATAATTCTTGAAGCCGAGGGTGGAGTCCGTCGTTTCGAGCTGGACGGCGTCCACATAGTAGGTGCCTGCCGTGTCGAAAGTGAGGTCGAGCGAGGTGTCCGAATCGGCCGTATTCTTGGAGGAGAAGGTGCGCTCGTATTTGACCCATTCCGTCCCCTGCGGGATGGAGATCGTCTCCTCGATGCACACCGTGCCGCCCGAGACGGCCTTGACCGTCATCTTGCCAGCCTGGTCTGCGCGCACGAACGCGGAGAACTTATAGCTCCCGCCGCGCGTGAAGGCCATGGGGACCTGCTTATAGCCGAGGTTGGAGATGCCGCCGCCCGCAGCCGTGACGTTCACCTTGGCATAGTGCGGGTTGACGTCGGTCTTGTTGGCGTCGCTGTGGTAGACTTCGTGATGGGCAAAGATGCCGTCCGTCGCCTCAACGGTGAAAGTCGCACCCGCCGCGGCGGACCAATTGTTGCCGAACGCCTTCACGGAAGTATCGCTGAGTGCTTCGAAGTTGCCGTTGGCGACCATGTTGTCGTCGAGCGCGTAGGAAGCGAAGTTGATATCTTCGAGGAAAAGGCCGAAGAGAAGATCGGAGATGTCCTTTGCCTCGCTGACGGGACTTGCCTTGACGGTGAATGCGGCATCGCCGAAGGTCTTTCCGTCGACATCGGCCTGCGGTCCGCAGGCGGCTGCCCCGAAGGCGATCGTGCAAGCCACGGCGCCCGCAAGGCATGCGGTCAAAAGTTTTTTCATGTTTGTCCCCCCTGATAGGAATGTATGGATAGATTATACCACATTTCCCTTGAACAATCAAGATTTTTCAAGAAAAAATTAGTTTTATAAAAATACCTCCCCATTGGGAGGAAGCGCGGACGGAAGACTCATATAGAGGAAGTGCGGCGTTAGACTCATACAGAGAAGGCGCGGCGTCAGACGGGCGAAAGATACCGCTCGAGTCTCACGGCGAGCAGGGCGGAGACGAGGAGCTTGGCGAGGTCGGGAAGGATGAACGGCAACACGCACAGGGCGAGCGCATAGCCCACCGTGCACCGATACATGAGCACGAACCACACCGTGCCGAAGAGATAGCAGACGGCGAGGCCGACGACGGAAGCAGCATAAAAGAGCATGCAACGGGATGCACTGCGCCTGACGGGGAGCAGCTTTGCGAGCGCGGGGAAGAGAGCCGCAAAGAGAAAGCCGAAGATGTAGCCCCCCGTGGGCCCGAAGAGCGCCGCGGCTCCCGCCTTGAACCCCGCAAACACGGGGATGCCGATGAGCCCCATGAAGATGTAGACGAGGATGGCGGGAAGGCTGCGTTTCAAGCCGAACAATGCCCCGATGAGACAGACGGCGAGCGTCTGCAAAGTCACGGGCACGGGGCCGACGGGAATGGAGATCCACGCGCAGACGGTGATGAGAGAGACGGCGAGGGCGATGTAGGCGCACTCCCGCGCGACACTCCTCTTCGCGACGCTTTTTTTCGTGACGGTTTTCATGAGAGCCCGCCCCCAATAGAACATTTTTCGAACAGCGGGGAGATCTTCCGCTGTTTTGTTTTAGAAACGATCATTCTTCCTCCATAGGTCAATGGTCTTGACGAACAACTCCTTCATTTGGGGAGACAGACTGTGAAAGGTATCTACGATCTGTTTATCTTCGGCGGTGAGCAGGCACGGTTGCACGACCCGGCATTCAGCCATGATCATCACCTCTGCAATTTTCCCCTGTATTATTTGTTTTCGCACTCGGATAAAAAAGTTTTAACTGCTTCACAAAATTGCTTTGGCTTATCCAAGAACGGGGTATGTCCTGCATTGTTAATTACAATCATTCTTTTTTCATCAGATATAATACTCTCATAGTAATTATCCACCAAACCCGTTGGAGTAATAGGATCGCTGTCACCTTGTATAAAGCAAATCGGAATATCATATTCTTTGCTCAACTTCATAACATCAAACTGAAAATACATATAGTCCACAAGGCTGTTTTGGAAAGTGATTATATTCTGTGTATCACTTGCAAATAAAAACCATTTCACGTCATTCCATAGCATTTCCGGCGATGTAACCGCAGCAAATATTTGTTTTATCCCCGACATTTCTCCATCGCATTTCAAGTATTTTGTAGATATTATAATCATTTTTTCAAGAGATTTTATATCTAACTTTGCAATGCCTTAACACGCCTCCACGCGGACATGGTATGCCCCGATGAGGTCTTGGACGAGACCTTGGATGATTTTTCTTAAAGATATTTTTTGAGGTCGTCGACGCGGTCTGTGCGCTCCCACGGGAAATTCTCCCTCCCGAAGTGGCCGTAGGCGGCCGTTGCGGAGTAGATGGGACGGCGGAGATCGAGCGTCTCGATGATGGCCGCGGGACGGAGGTCGAACTGCTTTTCCACGATGTCGGCGAGCTTGTCGTCGGGAAGTTTGCCCGTGCCGAAGGTATCAATGAAGATGGAGACGGGATTGGCGACGCCGATGGCATAGGCGATCTCGAGCTCGGCCTCATCGCACAGCCCCGCCGCCACGAGATTCTTACAGACATAGCGGGCCATGTATGCCGCACTCCTGTCTACCTTGGTCGGGTCCTTGCCCGAGAAGGCGCCGCCGCCGTGGGCACACCTGCCGCCGTAGGTATCCACGACGATTTTTCTGCCCGTGAGGCCCGAATCGCCCTCGGGACCGCCGATGGTGAACCGACCCGTCGGGTTGATGTAATATTTCGTGTTTTCGTCGAGCAGGCCCGCGGGGATGACCGCCTTGACGACGAGCTCCTTCACATCGCGGTGGATCTGCTCCTGCGAGACTGTCTCCTTGTGCTGGGTGGAGACGACGATGGAATCGACGCGCACGGGCGTCTTGCCCTCGTATTCCACGGTGACCTGCGTCTTGCCGTCGGGGCGAAGGTAGGCAAGCTCCCTCGTCTTGCGGAGAAAGCTGAGCCGCTCGGCGAGCTTGTGCGCGAGCATGATGGGAAGGGGCATGAGCTCCTCCGTCTCACGGCAGGCATAGCCGAACATCATGCCCTGATCGCCCGCGCCGAGGGTATCGAGTTCATCGCCGCCCGCCTTCTTCTCCACGGAGGCATCCACGCCGAGCGCGATATCCGCCGACTGTCCGTGTACGAGCGGGATGACGTTGCAGGCGTCATAGGCAAAACTGCCGTGGTGATAGCCGATGCCTTGGATGACGCGCCGCGCCACGGCCTCGTAGTCCACGTTGATACTCCCGCTCACCTCCCCCGTGATGAAGAGGGTGTTGTAGGCCGCACAGCACTCGATCGCCGAGCGCGCATTTTTGTCTTGCCGAAGGATCTCGTCGAGGATGCCGTCCGAGATCATGTCGCACACTTTATCGGGATGCCCTTCCGTAACGCTCTCGCTCGTAAAAAATCTTCTCATGTCTCTTTCTCCGTCGTGTATTTTCATAGACATTATACAGAAACATCCCGCGAAAGTCAACCGAAATCATGTTGCAATTCTTTGACATTTGTGCTACAATCAACGTATGCAATGCAAACTATGCCCCGTGGAGTGCGGGGCCGACAGAGCGCTCCGCCCCGGGCGGTGCGGCGTGAAGGGCCTTACCGTCGCCAAAGCCTATCTGCATCCCTATGAGGAGCCCCCCATCTGCCATACAAACGGCGCGGGGGCGGTCTTCTTCGGCGGTTGCTCCCTCCGCTGCGTCTTTTGCCAGAACTACGAACTCTCACGGGCAGAGCGCGGAAAAACGGCGTCTCCCGAAGAACTCGCGGAAATTTTTCACGGCCTCGAAGAACAGGGCGCGGACTGCATTGACCTCGTTACCCCGGACCATGTCTCAAACCTCGTTGCAGAGGCGCTGAAAATGTACCGCCCCAAGGTGCCCGTCGTCTACAACTCGGGCGGCTATTGCAAGGTGGAAGCGCTCGAGGAGATCGCCCCCTATGTGGACGTGTGGATGCCCGATCTGAAATTTCGCGACCCCGCCCTCTCTGCGCGCTACACGGGGAGGAGCGACTACTTCGCATATGCCTCGCGCGCCATCGCATTCATGGCAAAGACGCCCGCCGTGTGGGAGGACGGAAAGCTCCTTCGCGGCCTGCTCATAAGGCACCTCGTGCTCCCCGCGTGCAGCTACGATTCCATAAACGTTCTCGATTTCCTCGCGGAGACGGTCCCCCCGGATACCCCCCTCTCCCTCATGCGGCAATATACTCCCATGGGCGACATAAAAAATTTTCCCGAGCTCAACAGGAAGATCACGGCACGGGAATACCGCCGCGCCGTGGACCATGCCCGAGAGCTCGGCTTCACAAACCTCTTTACGCAGGGCAAGGAGAGCGCGGACGCCGCCTTCATCCCCGCATGGGATTTTTAGCCGTTCAGCCACTCGTCTTTGAGCTTGACGAGCTTTTTTGCAAGTTTGCCCGCATCGGCGGGGCCGAGCGCTTTGAGCCGCTCCTCCATGTGCCGTACGGCCCGCAATTTGCGATCTTTCATACTCTCAGTATTCCAACAGGCAGGTAAACTATGCTCATCGCCCTCGAACATGTCACATTCGGATACGACGTCCCCATCATCTCGGACGCCACGCTCTCGCTCGCGGAAAACGAGCGGGTGGGCTTCGTCGGCGGCAACGGCGAGGGCAAGACGACGCTTTTGAGGCTCATCCTCGGCGAACTCACGCCCGACGGCGGCGAAGTCTTCAAAAAGAGCGGCATCCGCATCGGGTATCTCGCACAGACGGGCGGATTCGAGAGCTCGTCCACCGTGTACGGGGCCATGAAGGAGGTCTTTGCCGAAGACGAACAGCTCATTTCCCGCCTCAGGGAGACGGAAAAGGAGCTCGCCTCGGCCGCGCCCGCGGAGATGAAGGTGCTCTCTTCCCGCATCGAAAGTCTGGAAAAGCGGATCGCCGCGAGGGACAGTTACCACTTCGAAGTGCGCATCAAAACCGTGCTCGGCGGCATGGGCTTTGAGGGGATGTACACGCAAAACGTGGGTACCATGTCCGGGGGAGAGCGCACAAAATTAAAACTTTGCCGCCTGCTTCTCGAGGAGCCGGAGCTGCTCATCCTTGATGAGCCCACCAACCATCTCGACATCAAAACGCTCTTCTGGCTCGAAGAATACCTCACTTCGTATAAGGGCGCCATCCTCGTCGTATCCCACGACCGCTACTTTCTCGACCGCATCACCTCGCGTACCCTCGAACTCGAGCGCGGGCGGCTCACCCTCTTCAAGGGGAATTACTCCAAATATAAAGTTTTGAAGGCCGAGCGGTTCAAGGAGGAGATGCGCGCCTACGAGAGACAGCAGGAGGAGATCGCAAAACTCAAGGATTACGTCGACCGCAACCTCGTGCGCGCGACCACGGCCAAGAGTGCGCTCTCGCGCGTCAATAAGCTCGACCGCATGGAGGTGCTCGAAAAGCCCGTACCGCCTCTGCAGCCGCCGCGGTTTTGCTTCCCGGCGGAGGAAAAACCCTACGAACGGGTGCTCGATGTCTCCAATTTCGACCTCTTTGCCGATGAAAAACAGCTCTTGAGGGGGGCGGCGTTCACCCTTATGCGCGGGGAAAAATGCGCCATCGTCGGCGACAACGGCACGGGCAAGAGCACTCTGCTCAAATTTTTCCTCTCGGGGGACAGGCGGGTCGTCTTCGGAAGGCTCGTAAGTGTGGGCTACTACGACCAGGAGAACGCCGATCTCGACCAAAATTCGCGCACGCTCGACGCGTTTTGGGGGAACTACCCCCTCCTCACGCAGACGGAGGCGCGCAAACTGCTCGCCCAAGCGGGTCTCGGCGCCGAGGACATGGACAAAAAGGTCTCCGAGCTCTCGGGCGGCATGCGCGCAAAACTCGCCCTCGCCGTGCTCGAAGCAAAAAAGGCAAACCTTCTCATCCTCGACGAGCCCACCAACCACCTCGACCTGCCTGCGCGGGAATCGCTCGAAGAGGCGCTCAAAGCCTTTGACGGGACGCTGCTCTTCGTCTCGCACGACAGGCGGTTCATCGAGGCGCTCGCGACAACGGTCTGCTGCATCGAAGACGGACAGCTCGTGCGCTTCAACGGCGGGTATGAGGAATACCTTATGAGCAAAAAGAGGCCACCCATGTCTGAGGAGAAGACTCCGAAAAAGGCTGCGGAGGGATATCGCTCCAAGGAAGAGAGGGCGCGCGAGGCACGGATACGCACGCGCACGAAGGAGATCGAAACGCGCTTGGAGGCAATCGAAGCGGAAGAAGAAGAACTGAACGCCGCCCTCGCGGAACAGGCCGCCGACTACGTCAAGGTGCGCGGGATCACGGAAAAACTCGAAGCGCTCCGCCGCGAATCGGACGCGCTGTATGCCGAATATGAAACTTTGATTTAGGAGGATCTCATGCAAAAGCACATCGCCATCGTCACAGGGGCCTCGTCGGGGATCGGGAGAGAACTCGCGGCCGGGCTCAGTAAAAAATATCCCCTCGACGAGCTTTGGGCCGTCGCGAGGAACAGAGAACGTCTCGAAGAACTCAAAAAAATCATGCCTATCCCCGTGCGCGTCATCCCCGCGGATCTTACGGAGCAGGCGGGCATTTCAGCTGTTTCCGAAGCCCTCACCGCGGACATGCCTATCGTTGACGTCGTCGTGAACGCGAGCGGGTTTGGGATGTTCGAGCGGTTCGACAAGATCTCGGAAGAGGACAGCCTCGGCATGGTGGACCTCAACTGCCGCGCGCTGACGGCCGTAACATATGCGGTCTTTCCCTATCTGCGGGCGGGGAGCAAGGTGGTGAATATCGCGAGCATGGCCGCCTTCCAGCCCATTCCGTATGGGAGCGTCTATGCCGCCACCAAGGCCTATGTGCTCTCCTTTTCGCGTGCGCTCGCGCGGGAGTGGAAGCCGCTCGGCATCAAGGTGCTCGCCGTCTGCCCCTATTGGACCAAGACGGCCTTTCTCGGGAGATCGCATGCGGAAGGCGTCATCAAAAATTTTGAGGTAATGTATGAGCCCGCCTTCATTGCGGAGAAAACGCTCGCGGCCATGGAGAAAAAGCGGGACTACGTCGTGCCGGGCGCCTATTCCAAATTTACCCACGCGCTTACAAAACTGCTCCCCCATTCGCTCGTCATGCGGGAATTCATGCGCCGGCAGGGGTTGAAATAAGACGGGGGAATATGAACGGGCGGACTCGTCGTCACCTCATCCGCCCCTCACGGGGCACCTTCCCCAAAGGGGAAGGCAAGGGTCCGAAACCCTTACAGGGACAGCAAGGGGCCACACGCTTACATTGGGAGCTTCTCGTCAGAGGGGCTTTTTTTGTTTTTCACGGAGGCGCATCTCGGAGAAGAAGGCGGTGAGGATCCCCGAACACTCCTCCTCCAAAACACCGCCCGTGACTTCCACCGTGTGATTCAACAGATTGGCCGCGGCGAGCTCGCGGGTGAGACTTCTCCCCTTCTGCTCGTAGGCGCCGAAATACAGCCGCTCGATGCGGGCATTCAGAATGGCCCCCATGCACATGGGACAGGGCTCGAGCGTGACATAGATCTCCGCGTCCTCGAGCCGCCACGACTTCAATTTGCGGCAGGCGCTGTCGATCGCGCGCATCTCGGCATGGGCCGTGGCCATCTGCCGCCGCGTGCGGACGTTGTATCCCCGCCCGATCACTTTGCCGTCCAACACGACGACCGCACCGATGGGGACCTCCCCCTCCCGCTTGGCCTTCTCGGCAAGTCTGAGTGCCATGCGCATGAATTTTTCCTGCATAAATTCTCCTTCAAAGTATGATCACAAAGCGCCTTTGCAAAGCGCATCAGTAAGGTCGGCGAGGGCATCGAGCGTGCGGGCGGCAAGGGCGGGAAGCGCCTCCCTGCCGAGCGGATGGGTGAGGGCGTCGGGACCGACTTCCACCGTGAACGCGGGGATCTTCAACGCCTCGATACACCAATCCTTATATCCTCCCGCCGAGCCCGTGACGGTGACAAGGGGGTAGCCCGTGCTCGCGGAGAGCACCTTGGCGAGCTTTTTATCCCGTCTCCTGCGCGCGGACGGCTGATGAAATTCCCAATAGATCTCCTCCCCCTTCGTGTGCCAGCTCACCGTCGCGGCGGGCATGACTTCGAGCGTGAAGTCGCGCAGGGCTATCGTCTCGGGCTCGGAAAAAGGCCGCGGCCCGATGTAATTTGCAAAGGAGGGACGGCGGAGATTCTGCGTGCCCGTGCCCCAACGCGCGCAGAAATTGACGTTGAGGTCCACGCCCGCAAGGTTTGCCTTCCAGCGGGGAAGGTCTGCCGCGGCGCCGAAAAAATCTGTTCCCGCGGGCACGGATGAGGAGCCGACCTCAGAGAGAAGCGCGCCGTCCGGGTTTGTGAGCGGGAGCACCCAAACACCGCCGCGTGAGACTCCTCTTCGAACATGGTATAGGGCGAGAAGGCCTGTGACCCACTCGCGCCCGTGGATCGCGTATTGCGAGATCACCTGCGGACCGCTCTTTGCGCCGATGTGGAGCGCGTAAATATTCCGCCCGCCGACGCTCTTGCCCACGACGCGCTTGGGACCCGCAAAGCTTTGGTAGAAGGACGAGATCTCTTCGTAGACGTTCATCCCCTATCCTATGCGGCGGAGGGAGAACTTAGACCCTATTTATGATACTCCGAGCCCGCGTTGATCATGAAGGCGCGGTAGAGCTGTTCCAACAGGAGGACGCGGAAGAGCTGGTGCGGGAAGGTCATCTCCGAGAAGGAGAGCAATCTATCCGCCGCGCGCTTGACGCTCCCGTCGAGCCCGTGCGAGGAGCCGATGACGAGCGTGAGCTCCTCCCCGCGGTCGACAAGGCGCTTGAGGTCGGCGGCAAAGGCCTCGGAGGAACAGCCCTTGCCCTCTACGGCGAGGACAATGACATGGCCGCGGAGGCGCCTTAAAATATCCTCCCCCTCCTCTTTGAGGGTGCCGCGCTCGGGGAGCTCCACAGTCTCCAGATCGCAAAAGCGGGAGAGGCGCTTGGTATATTCTTTGCAGGCGGCGCGGAGGTAATCCTCTTTGAGGGAACCCACGCAGATGAGACGGACTTTGATCATAGCATCCCCATGACGAGCACCCCCACCCACTCGACGGCACAGAGGAGCATGCCGACGCCGGCGCCCAAAAAGTAGCGCTTTTTCACGCAGGGCTTGCGCTCGTAGCGATAATTTTTGTCCAAAAAGACGAGAAAGACGAGGACGAGAAGCAGCACGGCAGCGGCCACGGAGTAGATATAGGGCTTGGCGGCCGCGGGGAAATCGTTGACGCCGACGGAGGCGAGCACGAGGATGACGGCATTGTTGGCAAAGTGCGCGAGCATCGTGGGGAAGACGCTCCCGCTTCTGAGGGCGAGAAGGGCGTAAGCGACCCCGCAGAGAAATTGATAGACGGTCTGCTCGGGGTTGCCATGGAAGAGCGAGAAGAGTGCGCCCGAGAGGAAGATGAGCGCCGCCGGGTGCCACCCCTCCTCCGCGAGCATCCCCGTCTGGAGACCGCGGAACATCGTCTCCTCGAAGATGGCGGGGAGCAGGGCGATGATGAGAAGGGCAGGGATGAGATACCACCCCGTGAGCGTGGGGAGCGTGTCCATGCCCGCGGGCTTGTAGCCTATCTTCTCAAAGAGGCCGACGAAGAGGTCGTTGACCTCCGAGAGGGCGAAGAGCCCGAAGGCGAGGGCGAGGGCGAGCGGGAAATAATACCACTTGCAGGGGTGGTAGACGGAGCGCGCGGGGGTGCCAGTTCTGCGGAAAAATACGAGCGCGGCCGTTGCCAAAGAGGCCTGCGGGAGGAGCAGGGAGAGGTATTTATAGAGGTCGCTCTCGCCGTCTACGCCCGCCGCGCCCAAAATGAGCATGGCAACAAACATCAAAAGAATCGGAAGAGCCGCGGAGAGCGTGTAGGCAACGCCTGCCTCGAAGGTGCGCTCACGGTCCGGCCGTATGCATGCTTTCATGCCGTTATTATACAGCTTTTTTTCAAAAAGCACAATTGAATCCTTTACCTTTCGGAAAAAATGTTTTATAATACAGGTATGAGGATCGTCGATACCAAACAAATCGGGGAATGCGTCACCCGTCTGGCACTCATAGCGGGGCGGCGCATCACAAATTCCTGCCGCGCGGCCCTTGAAGACGCCCGCGCCCGGGAGACGGGAGCGGCACGCTATGCCCTCGATACCGTCTTGGAAAATGCGGACATCGCGGGGCGGGAAGAGATGCCCGTCTGCCAGGACACGGGGATGAGCGTCGTTCTGCTCGAAGTGGGGCAGGAGGTCTGCCTTGCGGGCGAGCTGCTCGAAGACGAAGTCAATGCGGGCGTGCGGAGAGCCTATGAAGAGGGCTGCTTCCGCAAAAGCATCTGCGACCCGCTGACCCGCGTAAACACAGGAGACAATACCCCCGCCCATGTGCATGTTGACATCGTCCGCGGGGACCATGTCCGCGTTGTATACCTACCGAAGGGGTTCGGGAGCGAAAACATGAGCCGCCTCTATATGCTCACGCCCGCACAGGGGAGAGCGGGGATCTTGGACGCTGTCGTCGAGACGGTGCGCCTTGCGGGCTCACGGCCCTGCCCGCCCGTCGTCGTCGGGGTCGGGATCGGCGGATGCTTCGATTCGTGCGCCCTGCTCGCAAAAAAGGCGCTCACGCGGGAGCTCGGGACCCCCAACCCGCGCGAAGACGTGGCCCAAATCGAACGGGAGGCGCTCATAAAGATCAATGAACTCGGCATCGGGCCGCAGGGATTCGGGGGCAAGACGACGGCGCTTGCCGTGCACTGCGAGCTCGCCCCCACCCACATTGCGGGGCTGCCCGTCGCCGTCAACATCCAATGCCACTGCGTGCGGTGCGAAGAGGAGGTGCTGTGATGAAAAAACTCACCCTTCCCCTTTCGCCCGACGACGTTCTCTCCCTCAAAGCGGGGGACGCGGTGGCGCTCTCGGGCGTCATCTATACAGCACGCGACTGTGCGCATCGGCGCATTTTTGAACTGCTCGACGCGGACATGCCCCTGCCATTTGCGCTCAAAGGCGCCTTCATCTACTATGCGGGGCCATGCCCTGCGCCCAAGGGAAAGGCCTCGGGGAGCTGCGGGCCGACGACCTCTGCGCGCATGAACAGCTTCGCCCCGCGGCTCTTGGACCTCGGGCTGGGCGGCATGATCGGAAAGGGCGAGATGAGTGAGGAGGTGCGGGCGGCCCTCGTGAGAAACCGCGCCGTCTACTTTGCCGCCATCGGCGGTGCGGGCGCGTTCTACGGGAATGCCGTGAAGAAGAGCGCGTGCGTGGCGTTTGCGGACCTTTTGAGCGAGGCCGTCTACCGCTTCGAGGTGGAGGATTTCCCCCTCGTCGTCGCCATGGACGCACACGGCGGGAGCATCTATGCGCGGTGAGCCCTTACCCCGAACAATATAAAAAAGTGCGGACAAACGCACTTTTTATTTTTAGAATGACGCTTTTATTGGACACGTCCGCAGTAAGATTCATCGCGGATGGGCCGGTTCGCTTGAAGAGGCTCTACGGCTCGGAATGACGTGCCGGGGATGGGCCCGTCCGCCTCATCCGCCCTACGGGCACCTTCCCCAAAGGGGAAGGCAAGGGGCGGTATCCGCAGCTTGTTTAAGGTTTTTATGCGGGGTAGGTGAAGCGCTTTTCCGCGAGGGCGTCGAGGTAGTGGGCAGTATAATACTGCGCCATCTCGAGATTTTGCTCGCGGTAGTTGCCGCACTCCTCGGGCGTCGCTCCCGGGATGTCGCCCGTGTAGTCGAGGATGAAATCGCACATGCCCTTGACGAGCCCGCAGATCTCCGAGGGGCTGAGGTTGCCGAACATCACGAGGTAGAACCCCGTGCGGCACCCCATCGGCCCGAAGTAGATGACGTCCCCCTTGCGTGCAGAGTTGCGCAAATACGTCGCCCCGAGATGCTCGATGGTGTGGATGGCAGGCATGTCCATGACGGGCTCGCGGCCGGGCGCGGTAAAGCGGAGGTCGAACGTCGTGACGACGGTGAGAAGTTTCCTGTCTCTGCGGGAGACGTACAGCCCCGGCAAAAGGCGGGTGTGGTCGACGCAAAAGCTCTCGATCTTATCCATGATTCTCCTCCTCCGCGGGATCGGGGACGACGTCCGGCTCATCCGTAATTTCGGGCGGCATCAAAAAGTCTACCCCGTCCGACGCAAATCCCTTGCCGCGCACCTCCGAGACGACGGAGATCGTCATGAAGGCATGCGGGTCGATCTTCTGCACCTCCGCTTTGAGCAGCACGAGCTGGCGGTGGGAGATGATGGTGAGCACCATGTGGCAGTCGCGCTTGAGGTAGCCCGTCTGGCCGTATAGAACGGTGACGCCGCGGCTGATCTTGGAGAGGATCATGTCTCGGATCTCGCGGTATTTCTCGCTGACGATCTTGACCTGCGTCCGCCGCATCCCGATGGGAGAGACCTTGTCGATGACGATGGAGGCGATGAGCGTGATGATGACGCCGTAGAGCACGGCATCGATGTCGATGGGTGCGATGAATTGCAGCAAAATGATGAAGCCGTCGATGATCCAGAGGGACACGGAGACGGGCCAGCCGAAGTATCTTTGGAAGATGAGGGGCGGGATATCCGTGCCGCCCGTGGAGGCCCCCACCCGCACCACAATGGAGATGCCGAGCCCAAAGAGAAGGGCTCCGATCGTGGCCGCGAGCATGGGGCTCCCGAACTCCTCACCCATGCCGATGGGCGCTCCGTGCGCCTCGACATAGAGGTCGTTGAGGCCCGTGAACAGGCCGATGAAGGTCGGGTAGAGCAACGTTCCCGCCAGCGTACCCGCCGCGAACGTCTTCCCGAGC
Source organism: uncultured Clostridia bacterium (assembly GCA_947624215.1). Taxonomy (GTDB): domain Bacteria; phylum Bacillota; class Clostridia; order Christensenellales; family Borkfalkiaceae; genus Gallimonas. The sequence continues at coordinate 20,999 of CANQJJ010000017.1, read as the reverse complement.
ATGAGGACGCCGATGAGAAAGAGCAGGATGTTGGCGACGTAGACGGTGAGAGAGACGGCCCACTCGCGCCATTCGAACCCCGCGGGGAGCAGGTTGCGCACGAGGATGCCGAGGCCCGTCGTCCCGCCCATGACAAAATTGTTGGGGATGATGAAAAAGGCGGACGCTCCCGCCGCGATCGCATTGCCCAACACGATGATGAGCGCATTCAGGGAAAAACGCATTATCTGCCGTTTCGTCGGCTTTTTTAAGTATTTTTTGATGTCGTGTTTTTTCATACTGCCTCCGCAGTTCCACCCGCACGATATTATAACACGATGCAAAGATGTTGGCAAGGATTTTCAATGGAATTTTTATGAATTTCGGCATAGGCGCGTCTCCATGCCCGTCCCTTCCCCCATGCAATCGCACGGCTTTTTTGGGCGAAAAAAAATCTTTGTTAAGGGAACAACGCGCCGTCTCCCATACCCATGTCCGCGTCTAAGCCCAAGATCTTCAAAAGATAGAGCAGACTTGAACTTCTGCATTGCCGCAAGAATAAAAAAATTATTCCGAAAACGCTTGACAGATAAATCCGAAAAGTATATAATGTAAGAAAAGTATTACTTTAAGGAGCATATATGGATAACTTTCCCGAAGGCAAATTTCTTGCCACTGTAAAACTCGGTCCCAAGGGCCAGATCGTCATCCCGAAGGAGGTGCGCGACATGTTCTCGCTCGATGCGGGCGACGCCCTTCTGTTGATGACGGACAAAAACCAGGGGATCGCCCTGCAACCCTTTTCGTATGCGGAGGCCTTTTGGAACGCCGTCCGGCAAGTCAAGGACGAGGAGAGCTGACCGTGTACGCGCTCGAAACAGAGGGCCTGAGAAAGGTCTACCCCCATTTCACGCTCGGACCGCTCTCGTTTTCGGTGGAGACGGGGCAGATCGCGGGGCTCATCGGCCGCAACGGCGCGGGTAAGAGCACCACGTTGAAGGCCCTGATGGGGCTCATCGCATCCGAGGGGACGGTCAGGGTGTTCGGAAGGAACTTTTCGGAGGAAGAGCACACGGCCAAGGAGCTCATGGGCTACGTCGGCGGTGGGTTCCGCTTCTATCCCGATAGATCGCTCGCCGCGATAGCAAAGGCGGTGGCGGGGTTTTATCCGCATTGGAACGGGGAAACGTTCAGGCGGTGTGCCGAGGAATACGCGCTCGTGCCCGCAAAAAAGGTGCGCGAACTCTCCGAGGGCATGAAGATCAAATTTGCACTCGCGCTCGCCCTTTCCCACGGCGCAAAACTGCTGATTTTGGACGAGCCGACGAGCGGGCTGGATCCCCTCTCCCGCGAAGAGTTCTGCGACACCCTCCTCGCGCTCAAAAGGCAGGACGTCACCGTCTTGTTCTCCACGCATATAACATCCGACCTCATGCGCGTCGCCGACAAGATCCTCTATCTCTCGGACGGGACGCTGCTTGCGGACGAGCCGATCGGAGAGCTCACGGCGCGGTACAGAGTCAACGTGTTTGCCTCTTCGGAGGCTGCGGCCGAGGCACGGGCGATCGGCGTTAAAAAAGTGAAGAATGGATTCGAGGGCTTGGTCATGGTACCCTCCGATGGGCGGGAAGCCACCCTCGACGAGATCATGATCCATCTCGAATGCGCCAAAAAGGAGGACGTATGAAAGCACTCATCAAAAAAGAATTTACCCTCTGCCTGCACCCGATGGCGATCGTTTTTCTGAGCTTTGCGGCGCTCGTCTTCGTGCCAAACTATCCCTATGAAGTCATCTTCTTCTTTTCGGGGCTGTCTGTCTTCTTCATCACATTGGCGGCGCGGGAGAACGGGGATGCGACGTTCACCTGCTCCCTCCCCGTCAAAAAACGCGACGTCCCTCTCGCGCGGATCTTAGTTGCAGTCATGTTCCAATGCGCACTTCTGCTTCTGACGGCGGGGTGCGTCGCCATCAAGCAAACTTTTTTCTCCGAGGAAATGCGCATAAATCTCGCGGGAAACAGCGCAAATCTTGCCTTTTGCGGGTTCGGCGCCCTGCTCTTGGGCATCTTCAATGCCGCGTTCTTCCCCCTGCACTACCGTGACCCGAACAAAGTCGGGAGCCCCTTCCTTGTCTCGACGGCGGTGCAATTCGTCTGCATCGGCGGCCTCGTCGCGGTGAGGCATTTGCCCTTCTATGCGCCGCTCACCCTGCCCGATCCCCTCAACTGCGGCATGAAACTCGCCGTCCTTCTCGGCGGGCTCGCCTTATATGCGGGCATGACAGTCTTCGCTGCGTGGCTCTCCATGAAACGTTTCGAAAAGGTGGACCTATAAAATTTACGGCCGGGAACGGCTATAAAACGGCGGCCCGGTCTGTCCCAAAAAAACGAAAAATACATAACAACAGCGGGGAATTCCCCGCTGTTTCAATCTCTGAAAATGCGATTCCGAAGGCTGAACCTCGGACATGGGTGGCTCGTCAGTTGTTGCAGCAGGAGCAAATGCCGTTTCCCGTGTTGAAGGGATAGAGGCCGTATTGCTGTGCGTAGTAGGCGTCATAGCAACCGTTTCCGCAGTTTGTGTACGCCGAGAGATCGGCATTCGCGCCACAGCCGCAGCCGTTGTTGTTGACGGGAGCGATTCCGCCATTTCCGTTTTGGTTGCAACCGCAGCCGTTCTGATTTCCGCAGCCGCAGTTGTTCTGATTTCCGCAGCCGCAATTATTGACGGCATTGGCAGCGTTGACGCCGCTCAAAAACCCGTTCGTAAACGTCGTTACAGGCGTGGAGCAGCCGCAGCCGCAGCCGCGGCGGGGACATCCGCAATAGGGCTCGGTCGAAAAGAGATTATTGATCGCGTTTGCGAAGTTGTTCAAAAGACAGCATCCGCAAGAATTTGAATTACACATCGTTTTACCTCCGTAAGATCGGACATGGTGCCGATACTACATCTTATGCAAATCACACGGGCTGCCGTTCGCGTCTTCGATCTCTTGCCCGCGTCTTCCCGTTCTGGGCCGTACAATAATAGTACAATAAAAACGGCGGGATTTCATATACTGACAGTATGAAGATCCTGTTTACGGGGGGCGGGAGCGCAGGCCATGTCGTCCCCAATCTCGCCCTCATGCACGAGCTCCGCTATACCCATGCCCTCGTCTATATGGGCACGGGCGGCATCGAGGAGCGGCTCGTCACCGAGGCGGGCTACCCCTTTTTGCGCGTCGATTGCCCCAAGCTCGTGCGCAGTTTCACGCCGAAAAATCTCACCATCCCCTACCGTCTCCACCGTGCAAAGAAGGAGGCGCTCGGCCTCATGCGCGCGGAAAAGCCGGGGCTCGTCTTCTCCAAGGGCGGCTTTGTGAGCTACCCCGCCGTGTGGGCGGCCGCACGGCTCGGCATCCCCGTCCTCACGCACGAGAGCGACCTCACACCCGGGCTGTGCACCAAGCTCATTGCCAAGAAGTGCAGATACGTTCTCACCTCCTTCGAGGAGACGGCCAAGCGGTTCCCCAACGGGAAATACGTCGGCTCTCCCGTCCGCAAGGAGCTCTTTTCGGGAGACAAACAGCGCGCCCTTCACAAGCTCGCGCTTCCCCCAAACAAGCCCGTTCTTCTCGTCTTTGGCGGCGGAAGTGGCAGCCATGTCTTGAACGAGGCTCTCAAAAACGCGCTTGACGACCTTCTTCCCGACTTCACCGTACTGCATATCACGGGCAAAAATGATGCGGCGGACGGGCGCGAGGGATACTTCACCAAACCCTTTGAGGCGGACATGGCGAGCGCCTATGCCGCGGCCGACGTCGTCTTGGCCCGTGCGGGCAGTAACACCGTCTTTGAGCTTTTGGCGCTCAAAAAAAGGGCCGTCCTCGTGCCCCTCGAACGGGGTTCACGGGGCGACCAGCTCGAAAATGCCGCCTATTTTGAGGAGAAGGGGCTCGTGCGCGTGCTCGGGGAGCGCTGTCTCGGGGAACTCGCTGCCGAGGTGCGGGCGGCTTACACGGACAGAGCGCTCGGAGAAAATCTTGCCGCGCTGAACATGGGCAGCGGCACGGGCGCGATCGTGCGCGTCATCCGTGAGGTACTTCAAGAGGGCGGGGCGAGCGAATAACCGCCCCCAAAGAGATCGGCCTGTAAATAGCTGTCCGGCACCTTCCCCACGAGAACGCTCTCGGCGATGAGCACCTCGGTGAGGGAGGCAAAATTGCTCGTGCCCGAGGGCATGATGATGGAGATGTCCGCGACGATCTCGAGATAGATGGAGTGCTTGGTCTGGTTGATGCCCGCCTCCTCGAATTTGGAGGCAAAGCGGCATTCCACGTTGGAAATGGGGATGATCTGCATGTGGATCTTGGGCCCGAAGCCCGCCCATGCCTCGATGCCGAAGAAGGCGCCGAGGGGCACGTCCACCCCGTCTTCACTCATGCGGCGAAGGTTCTGCTGGGACATGTATGCCGTGTCGCGCGCGATGCGGTTGATGGCGAGCGGGTCGGAGGTGAGGGCGGTGATGTCCCCCGCACTGTTTCGCTCCACGCGGACAAGGTCCTCATAGCGGAGGGCGTCGGAGAGGGTATAGAAGATGGCGTCGTTGACGGCGACCGTCGTGATGGAGCGCATGTTGGCCTCGGCGATGGATTTGAGGACGCGGGTCACATTGATATGCAGGATGATGACGCCCGCCGCAAGAAACAGGAAAACGAGGGCGAGCGCGATGAAGAATTTTTTCCTCCGCATGCGCTATTTTATTCGGCCGCGAGGCAGCTTAGAACACGTCCGTGCCACCCATGCCCCGCATACCCGCCGTCCATGGCCTATTTTTTTCGCGGGATACAGAAAGGAGCCCCTGCGCGGAGGCTCCTTTGCGGTAAAATTTGAGGGATATCGGAGGTCAGGCTTCTTTCTTTGTCCACGGAGTGGGAAGGGAGGTCGCGGGGTCGTAGTGCCAATAGTAGCCATACGCGGCCCACTCCTCTTCCGTCGGTTCATCCTCGGTGAAGTAGTAGCGGGTGGCATTGAGGAGATAATTGTTATTGCCATCCGTGGTGTCAATGGAAATATTATCCCAACCCGCACTCGTTCCCTTGTAATAGACAGCCCGAAGCTCGCTGCAACCGTAGAAAGCGCTCACCCCGATCGCCGTCACATTGCTTCCGATCGTCACGCTTTCGAGCATGCAATTGTCAAAAACATAGGGTTTGAGCTCGGTGACTCCCGCGGGGATCTCAGGCGCCTTGACCTCTTCATCATCCAAAAAGAGGTGACGCGCACAGGAAAGCGGGTTGGAAGTATAGTATTCAAATTCAATGTTGCACCACGCGGCAAGGTCGGAAATAATCACTTTTTTCAGCTCATTACAGCCGTAGAAAGCTCCCATCCCCATTTTCGTCACATTACTTCCGATCTTCACGGTCTCAAAAAGTCCGTTGTCGAACACGTAGGGTTTGAGTTCGGTGATCTCCGCAGGGATCTCGAGGGCCTTGATCTCCTCTTCGTGCAAATAGAGATGATGTGCAATGGTAAGCGGATTGGCCGCATAATTTGCAAAAGCAATGTTGCACCAAGCAGTGAGATCGGAAATGTTGACTTGCGTCAGCGCATTACAATTATCGAACGCATTCATTCCGATCGAGGACACACTGTTCGGGATCGTGATGCTCGCCAATCTGCTGCAACCTGCAAACGCCTGATCTGCAATTAGCTTTGTATTGTCACGAATGGTATAGTTTGCGGGAACTGTATCTCTGACACAGATCAAATAGTTGCCGATGTACAGTGCAGTTCCGTCTTCCCAATGACTATCATCATTATAATATGCTGTGTTTTGGAACAGGACAGCGCCCATGGATGTTACACCGCTTCCGACCGTTATGTTCTTCAGCTCGCGGCACCCACTGAACGCATAATTTCCGATAAAGGCCACGCTGTCGGGGATATTTATCTCCGCCAGCGCGGAGCATTCCCTGAAAGCACCTTCTCCGATTTGTTTCAAGCCGCCCTTGAGCGTCACGTTCAACAACCCACCGCAACCCGAGAACGCCTCATTTCCGATCGCGGTCACGCTTTCGGGAAGTTCTATATTCGTCAGCCCGATACAATCTTTGAATGCAAATCCAGGGATCATTCGGACCTTTTCTCCGAAGGTAACACTGCTTAAATTGATACTATCTTCGAAGATGGGACTGCCCTGCCCGACGCAATATACAGCATTCCAAATGACGCTCGTCAGCTCGGTACAACCGTAGAAGGCGCACATCCCGATCGTGGTAACATCAGTTCCGATCGTCACGCTTTCGAGCATGCAATTGTCAAAAACATAGGGTTTGAGCTCGGTGACTCCCGCGGGGATCTCAGGCGCCTTGACCTCTTCATCATCCAAAAAGAGGTGACGCGCACAGGAAAGCGGGTTGGAAGTATAGTATTCAAATTCAATGTTGCACCACGCGGCAAGGTCGGAAATAATCACTTTTTTCAGCTCATTACAGCCGTAGAAAGCTCCCATCCCCATTTTCGTCACATTACTTCCGATCTTCACGGTCTCAAAAAGTCCGTTGTCGAACACGTAGGGTTTGAGCTCGGTGATCTCCGCAGGGATCTCGAGGGCCTTGATCTCCTCTTCGTGCAAATAGAGATGATGTGCAACGGTAAGCGGATTGGAATCCGCGTTTGCAAACTCGATCTTACACCACGCGGTGAGCTCCGGAATGATGACTTTCGTCAATGCACTGCACCCGGAAAAGGCATCGCTTCCGACGCTCTCTATTGAAGCGGGGAACTCTACGCTTTCGATCCAGGTTGCATTTTCAAACGCATACGGTGCGATCGCCTTGACGGGTTTATTCTTATATTGGGCGGGGATCACGAGATCGAAGCTCTCATAACGTCCGAGCCCCGTCACCGTGTAGCTTCCATTGTTGCGATCCAAGGCAAAGAGCAGCTCGCTCTCAGGCTCCGATGTGCCGCCGCGCAACCATTCGAGGAAATCCTCCTCTGTGGATGATTCCTCACCGTACACATCTTTCCAAATATCAAAGGCCGATTTTCCGTCCTTGCCGTCCCTGCCGTCTTGGCCGTTTTGACCGTCAACGCCGTCTCTGCCGTCTTGACCGTCTTGCCCGTCGGCGCCTTGGGCACCCTGCGCTTTCACGCCCGTATCATGCTCGCCGATGAACCAATTGCCGTTTTCACCAATATGGGGGGTGATACCGTCTTGGCCGTCTTGGCCATCTTGGCCGTCGGCGCCTTGGGCACCCGTGTCACCCTTGTCGCCTTTGTCTCCTTTGTCACCCGCGGCGCCCTTCAACCATTCGAGGAATTCTTCCTCTGTTCCCTCGTGGCCGTTCTCTTTCCAAATTTCATAGGCACTCTTCCCGTCTTCACCGTCTTGGCCGTTCGTACCGTTGGTACCGTCCTTGCCGTCGACGCCATCCTTCCCGTCCTTCCCGTCTTTTCCGTCTTTGCCATGGACAGGGCCAAGGTTGATATCGTCCCCCTCGGTAAGTTCGATGACGAGCTCACCATTCTCATTTATGTAGATCGTTTTGATGCCAATACCGTCTTTGCCGTCGACGCCATCGCGGCCGTCAACGCCGTCTTGACCGTCTTTGCCGTCTTTGCCGTTCTGACCGTCTTTTCCGTCGCGGCCGGCTTCACCCTTGAACTCGGCGATGAGATCCTCGAGCGTACCCTCAAACCCGAGCTCCTTGGCCGTCGCATAGACGCGTTCGATCGTCCAGACTTCGCCCTCGGGATCATTCGGCTGACCCTTGTCTCCGCATGCTGCGAGGCCAAGACAAAGACAGAGCACGGCGATGAACGCGAGCAGGACTTTCACAAATTTGCTTTTCATATGTTCCCTCCTATTTTGATGCATATAAATAAGGACGCCTCAATATGAGACGCCCGCTTAGAAGTATCCCATATTGTTGCGACACAAATGGTTTTCCGTCCGTTGATAACAGGAAAAGAGGATACACCTATGCCAAGGTATAGCCTATTATCAACGTTCGTATTCACTTGTGTCGCATTTTCAGTATACCACGTTTCAAGGCACTTTGCAAGCGTTTTGTGAATTTTCTGTTTCTTTTGTGCGGACTTGGTTTGAGGGATACATTCAGCCGCTACGTGCATTCGGAATAAGGAGGTCTTCGCTCACAGGGGCGGGGCAGCAGGCGGCGAGCTGGACGTGGACGGCAAGGGTGAAGGTGAGAGCATGAAGGATATACTCGGGAGGAGCATCGATCATACGCATACGGACGGCGTTGGGGCATACCATGTCCACGGTCGCGACCACTCTGCCGCGCGGATCGTAGCCATCGCAGATGACAAAGTTCCCCTTTTCCAGCTCGCCTGCCGCGTACCAGCCCATGAACCCGAGATCGAAGATGCCAGGGCGCATATTCCGCACGACGGAGACGAACCGCGTGCCGTGCTTTATCTCCACGGCGGGCGCTTCATTCAGGCTCTCTCTGAGCGTCGCGGCGCTCTTGTTATGTAGATATGAGGCGTACACTTTGAGACGCGGGCGTGTACCGTCGGGCTTGGAACAGACGCGGTAGAGTTTTCTGCCGATCTCGTCGAGGACGTCGAAAGAATCCGTCCACGAGGCGATCTTTTCCATGAACATCAGTTTCATGATTTTTTTCCGTATGTTTTGAATTTGTGAGCCTAACCCTCGGACATGGGTGCAACAAAAAAAGCGCCCCCAATCCAGGGAGCGCTGCTTCGAGTATCCCCGAATTGTTTGCGCTACAATTTCCTACATACGGAAAAAGGATACACCGATGCCGCTGTATCATGTATGTAGGAAATGGAATTGTAGCGCATTTTCAGTATACCACATTTAGAAGCAGTTTGCAAGTATTTTGTGAATTTTCTATAAAAAGATGCCGCGGCGAAGATTTGAAGGCACCTCGGCAAAAAATCCCCCCGCAGTGATGTGCTCGGAAGCACACTGCACGGAGGGATGATACGCGAACGCGGCGGGATATTTGGGAATCAGAGCAAGTGCTGTAATACGTCATTTCGAGCGTAGTCGAGAAATCTCTGCCTTATTTTATTCGCTCACACGGGCTCCGTCGCCACCCCACCCCCCTACCCCCCTCCCATGGAGGGGGCACGCGCAGGATGAGCTTTTCCCTTACAGGGGCGCCAAGGAACGCTTACACGGGCTCCGTCGCCATCCCACCCCCTACCCCCCTCCCATGGAGGGGGCACGCGCGGGATGGGCTTGGGTGCGGACATGGACCTCTCTTACGGGGCGCCGAGGGGTCAGTTCTTTTTGTAAACGCAGGCGGTGAAGGGAGGCAGGTAGATATCGTTGAGGTTGCGGACCTCGCCCGTGAGCAGGTCCACGCCCTCCGCCTCCTCCACGCGCACGGTGCAATCCGTCTCGCCGATGTTGATGGCCACGATGACGCGCTCCCCCTCATACTCCCGCACAAAGGAGAAATTCGTGTTCATGCACGTCGCCTTGCGGTAGCTCCCGTAGGCAAGCGCCTTTGAATGCGCACGGATGTCTGCAATCTTTTGTATTCTCCTATACAGCTCCCCCTCTGTGCGGGGGATGTCGTCGATGCAAGGGCGCAGCTTATAGTCGAAGTCGCTCTTGTCTCCCTCGACGGCGTATTCCGAGCCGTAGTAGATACACGGAATGCCCGGCATGGTGAAGAGCAAAGTGTATAAATTCAATAGATTTCTCCTCTCTTTGAGGGCGGTGGCGGCGCGGATGACGTCGTGGTTGTCCACGAACGAGAAGAGGTTTTTGTGCGGGAAGAGCGCCCACGGGAGATCGGCGAAGAGGCGGGTCATGGAGTGCTCGATCTCAAAGAGATTGCGGCTGTTGAAGGCCGAGAGCATGCCGCGGAAGCACTCGTAATTCGTGGCCGAATCCAGCCGCGCGGGCGTCACGAATTGCCCGAAATTTTGCAAATGGATGACTTCTCCCATCAAAAAGAACTGTTCTTTCATGCCGACGGTGCGCCGCAAAAGCTCCATGAACCACCCGGGCAGGAGATAGGAAACATCCAAACGGAGCCCGTCGATATCGAACTCGCGGATCCAAAACCGCACGGCCTCCATGAGATAGTTCTGCACGTCCGCGTTCTCCAGCCGCAATTTTACGAGCTCGGGATGCCCCTCCCAATCCGCATAGCCGAAGCCGTCGTTGTAGCGTGAGTTTCCAAAAAAGTTGATGTCAAACCAGAAGCGGTAGTCCGTCCCCTCGCGCAGGCGCCTTACCTCCTCGAAGGGAGCAAATTTTCTGCCGACGTGATTGAACACGCCGTCGAGCACGACGCGGATGCCGGCCGCATGGAACTTTCTTACCAATTCCTTGAATTCCTCGTTCGTCCCGAGCCTGCGGTCGACATGGAAGAAGTCGACGGTGTCGTAGCCGTGCCGCTCGCTCTCGAAGAGCGGATTGAAGAGGACGGCCGTCACGCCGAGCGCTTTCAGCCGCCCGATTTCGGCCTCGATCTTGCCGAGGCGGTGCCTTACCTCCCCGAAGTCGTTCTCGCGTTCCGCCCCGCAAAACCCGAGCGGATAGATCTGATAAAAGACGCTCTCATCGAACCACATAGTACCCTCCCAAACAAATGCCCCCCGCCGCAGCCGCGGAGAGAAGGCTCTTTTCTTATTGTATCACGCCGCACGGCAAATGTCAATATGAAATTTTTTCGCAGACGATTGCCTTTTTCGGCGCGATATTGTATAATGGATGAAACGGAGAATTTACCATGGAAATTTTTGAATTTTTGAAGACCTCATACACGGCGTACCAAGCCGTGGACAACGCGAAAAAGATGCTCGGCGAGGCGGGCTTTGTCCCCCTCAGGGAGACAGACTGTTGGCAGCTCGAAGAGGGCGGGGCCTATTACATCGTGCGCGGCGGGGCGAGCATCATTGCCTTCCGTTACCGCGGAGGCGCCTATCGCGTCGTGGCCTCGCACACCGACTCACCCTGCCTCAAACTCAAGGCCAACGCGGCCCTCTCCGACGAGCACTTCACGCGGCTGAATACGGAGCCCTACGGCGGGGGGCTGTGGTATACTTTCTTCGACAGGCCCCTGCGCATTGCCGGGCGCGTTGCAGTCGCGGAGAACGAAAAGGTGGCTACCATGTCTGCGGTCTCCCCCTTCCGAATTGTGTTGCCCTCCCTCGCCGTACACATGAACAGGGAGGCGAACGAGAAGTTTGCGCCCAATTTGCAGACCGAACTTCCCCTCCTTTCGCTCGGCAAGAGCGAGCTGGAAAGTTTCCTCCCCGCGGGCACGCTCGCCTACGATCTCTTTGCGGCATGCGACGAGGAGCCCTTCCTCTGCGGCGAACACGGCGAGCTCCTTGCAAGCCCCCGCCTCGACAACCTGACGAGCGTTTACACCTCGCTCGCCGCTCTCATCGCGGAGAAGGAGGGCAGCGGGACGACGGTGGCGGCTTGCCTCGACGCGGAGGAGATCGGGAGCCGCAGTTACGGCGGTGCGGGCAGCGATTTTCTGAGAGCCGTGCTCGCGCGCATTGCGGGAAACCGTACGGAGGAGGAAAAATACAGGCTCTATGCGGCGTCTTTCCTCGTCTCGCTCGACAATGCCCACTCGCTCCACCCCAACCACCCCGAGAAGTGCGACCCCACCAACCGCGCCGTCATGGGCAAGGGGGTCGTCATCAAGGGGCACGCGGGCGGCGCCTATACCTCCGACGCGGTGAGCATGGCCGTGATCGAAAGCGTTTTGAAGCGGGCGGGCGTTCCCTTTCAGACCTTCTTCAACCGCTCGGATATGCGGAGCGGATCGACGCTCGGCGCCATCTCCACGGGACAGATCTCCATCCGCGCCGTGGACCTCGGCATTGCCCAGCTCGCCATGCACTCGGCCGTCGAGACGGCTACCATGTCCGACATCGAGGCGATGCAAACCGCGCTCAGGGCCTTCTATGCCGCCGACATCTCCTTCGGGGACGACATCCGCATCGGCTGATCTTTTCCGCCAAAATACGAACTCCCGCACACGGCGTGCGGGAGTATTTTTTGCAAGCGGTCACAGGACGGTGTTAAGCCAAAGCACGATGAGCGCGAGGAGGATGAGGTAGAGGGCAAACCATTTATAATTGGTGCGCACGACGAGCTTTCTCATGAGTTTTAAGGAGAAATAGCCGCTCACGGCCGCCGCCGCGACCCCCAACACGATGCCGGCGACGCCCCCCTCCATCCCCTGCAACATGGCGGGCTCTCTCACCGCGCCGAGAATGCCGAGCAGGGCGCTCCCCAAGATCACGGGGACGCTCATCAGAAAGGAGAACGTGGAGACTTCCTCCGTGCGCCCGCCCGCGATCACGCCTGCCGCGATCGTCGAGCCGCTCCGCGAGATCCCCGGGAGGATCGCCACCGCCTGCATGAGCCCCATGGGAATTGTCTGCCGCCAGCCGAGCGCTTTTCGCCTTTTTTTTGCCGCCATGACCTCACAGAGCAGGAGCATGCCCGCAGTCACCCCGAAGCAAACGGCGATCCACGCTGCGCCGCGTTCCCCCGCAAAGAGCGCGTCGACGCGCTCCCCGAGAAGAAGCCCTGCAAGCCCTGCGGGGACGGTTGCGGCGGCGAGCATCCATAGCCTCTTGAAAGGGGGGCGGAAGAGTGCAACGATCTCCCTGCGGAAGACGAGGAGGACGGCGAGCAGAGTGCCGAAGTGCAGCATGATGCTCAGAAAGGTCATGCTCCCCTCTTCAAGGCTGTATCCGAGCAGGCGTTGCAGGAGGGCCAAATGCCCGGAAGATGAAACGGGCAGGAACTCTGTGAGTCCCTGCACCGTACCGAGTAAAATACATTTTAAGATGGCTTGAACAATTTGCATCGGGCGGAAGCGCCGCGCATCAAGTGTGGTTATCGAGATCCTTGAGGTCGGCGAAGCGGTCCTCGAATATCGTCGAGCAGTCGTCGACGTAGGTGTCGATGGCGTCCGACTGGCGGTTGGAGGTGAAGGTACTCACTGCCGTGGATTTGAGGCTCTCGTAGTAGAGATAGGAGAAGGTCCCCTCCTCGAACTTCCTGTCCTGCGCCCACGTGAACTCGAATGCATTCTTGCCCGCATCCGCGGCGTCGCGGAAGGAGAAGGTGCAATAGATGATGTGCCAACCGTAGTCGGTGGGAACGACGGCATAGCTGCCTGCGCCGTTCTTGACGACCTGCTGTGCCGCATACTCGAACTCGGACATGTATGACGTCTTGTACGGGGAGACGGAGTAGCCGAGGTAGGTATTGAGGCCCGCCGTATCCGTATTATACGCGAAGGAGAGTTCGTTTATGACGGAGAGCGCGATGTTCTCCTTGGTCCCCTTCTTGAAGATCTGGTTTGCGTCGTAGTAGTTCTCATTGAAGTAGCCGATCTTGCCCGTCTCATAGATGAAGGCGTCGTAGTCGACGTCGCCCGCCTTGTGCACGGTGCCGTCCTGATCGGTGAAGCCCTCGGTGTAGTAATAGTTCTCGTTGGTATAGTAGGCGTCGGTGGCCTCTTTCTCCACGCTGACCTCCACGCCCGCCTGTTTCAAATAGGCCTTCATCTCGGCAAGGAAGTCGTCGATGTCGATCTTGTTGGGCTTGATCTCGTATTCCGTGTCGCCGTCGTCGGCCTCCGTCTTGGTGACGGTGCCGTTGTAGGTGTATTTGCCGTAGTAATTTTTGAGGACTTCATACTTGGCCGTCTCGCCCTCGGCGGGTTCGTTGAAGCTGTTCTCGAAGAAGAGCCACTCGCGCTTGGCATTTTCCTCTGTATCCTCAGCGCCCTTGAAGGCGTCTGCACCGCCCTCGAAGGAGTAGTCTTCATGGCCCGTGAACCATGTGCCGCGCTGGTCCGTCGCACGGAGCGCCTTGAGGAGCATGGCGCGTGCCGCGAAGTGGTTGCCCTTCGTGTCGCCGAGGTCGCTCGAAACTTCGCCGAGCATCTGCGTCTGCAAGTCGGAGAAGGGAAGCAGGATGTTGATGACGAAGCCGTAGTCCTCGTTGAAGGGAGCAAGGACGAAGGAGGTATCGCTCATCTTGTCGAGCGCGGACTCAAAGGCAGACTTGTCGCTCTTGTAGCTGACCTTGTTGGATTCGAGGTCCTTGTCGAACTGGGCTTGGGCGGAAGCCTCGGTGATGGCAGCCTCCGTCTCCACGCCGAACTTCTCGCTCATCTTGTTGATGATGGCGGCCTCATATGCCGACTTCTGCTCGATCGCATAGTAGGAAGTGGAGTAGAAATCGTTGGTGTCCTCCCCCTTCTCGATGAGGTTGTTGCTGAGCAGGCTCGAGAGGAACTGCACGTACGCCTTCTTGCGCGTCGTGACGGTGGAGCCGTCGAGCTTCTCGTATTCGCCGAGCGTGGCGCTGTCTTCACGGCCCGTGTAGATGCCGTAGTTCACCTGCTTCTTGTCGTTGACGACCGTGACGGGGAAGTAGTCATCCGCCTCCGTCTCGGCGCCGGTGGGAAGGGTGCGCACGTCGGCATCGGCGGTGTGCTCATGCTCGTCGTCTGCAAGGTCGATGTAGCCCTGCTCGGCAGAGTCGATAGTGTTGTTGATGCTGACCATGAGGTCGTAGTCGGCCTTCAAGCGCTCGTCTTCGGTGAGGAAATAGCCGAGCCCCGCGATCTCAGCGGCGTCCCCCTCGAGGGAACCGACTGCCGCCTTGTAGCCCTCGACGGTATATTGGTTGCCGTCTTTGTCGCCGTTCTGGGCGAGGTATACCTTGGCATATTGCACGAAGACCTGCCGCGAGACGAGCGTATCGGCGATGGTATCGAAGGTGTCGGCATAAGTCCAATTATATTGCTGCTGGACGCTGTAACCGCTCGACAGGTAACTCGCGACCATATCGCGCTTGGAAATCGTGGCCGTCGTGACGAGGTCTCTGAAAGCGGCGAATTTTCCGCCTTCCGCGAAATCCGCGCTGCGGGTGAGGTCGACCTCGGCGATGGTCTGGGCATAGTCCTTGGCGACGTTGGTCGTCGTGAGCGCATCGCACCCTGCGAGCGTCCCGCATGTCATTGCGGCGGCAAGTACGATGGCAAAGGCTTTCTTTTTATTTCTCATACATGTACTCCAATTACGGATTTTTCTCGCGCGCGCACACAGCGCGCATCCCATAACTCTCTCTATTATACCCCATTTGCGCGAATTGTGCAAATAATTCTCGGGGAATTTCAGTGAAAAGTTGATGCAAATTTAAGAAATTTCGTCATCAGCACCATCGTACGGCCGCCTTCACCCAAACTTTTGAAGCGGATGACGGGCGCGCTCGTCATTTCCAGCCCGATGAATTCCTCGTATTTTTGCATCGCGGCGGCGATCCCGCCCGCGGAGAGCGCGGCAAGTTCGGAAAATTCCAAGGCGCCCCCCTTGGCTCCCACGGAGATCTTCTTCACTTTCAGGCGGCCCGCATAGCTCTTCATGAGGGCGATGACGAGCAGGTTGAGCGTGGGCTGCGGGAGCTTGCCGTAGACCTCCTCCATGGAACTGCACACGCGCTTGTAGTCGGCGGCGCTCCCGATCTCGGCGATCTGCTTGTAGCAGTCCATGCGGCCGGCGTTGGATTCGACGTAGGTCTCGGGGATGAAGGCCGTGGCCTTGATGTCGAGCTCCACCGTTTGGCTCCGCTCCCCCGTGATCTCCTCTTTGAGGATCTTGGAATAGAGCTCGTAGCCGATCTTGTCCATGTGGCCGTGCTGTTCCGCGCCGAGCACGTTGCCCGCGCCGCGGATCTCGAGGTCGCGCATGGCGATGCGGAAGCCCGAGCCGAGTTCGGTGAACTGCATGATGGCTTTGAGGCGTTCCACCGCCCCCGCCGTCATGACCTTCTCGGGCTTGTAGGTAAAATAGGCATGTGCGAGCCGTGCGCCCCGCCCCACTCTTCCGCGGAGCTGGTAGAGCTGGGAGATGCCGAGGCGGTCGGCGTCGATGACGATGAGCGTATTGGCGTTGGGCAGGTCGATGCCGTTCTCGATGATGGTCGTCGTCACGAGCACGTCATACTCCCCGCGGTAAAAGCCGAAGACGTTCTTTTCCAGCTCGCCGCGGTCCATGCGGCCGTGTGCCACGGTGACGCGGGCCTCGGGTACGATGGACATGACCTTTGCGGCGAAGGTGCGGATGGTCTCCACGCGGTTGTAGAGCAAAAAGATCTGCCCGCCGCGGGCGATCTCGCGGACACAGGCGTCGCGAATGAGCGTGTCCGTCTCCTCGGCCACATAGGTCTGCACGGGCAGGCGGGAGGTCGGGGGGGTGCGGATGGTGGAGATGTCGCGGATGCCCGAGAGGGAGAGGTGCAGGGTGCGCGGGATGGGCGTCGCCGTCATGGTGAGGCAGTCCACCGTGCGCTTGACGTTCTTGATCTTCTCCTTGTGCTCGACGCCGAAGCGCTGTTCCTCGTCGAGGATGAGCAGCCCGAGGTCGTGGAATTTCACGTCTGCCGAGAGCAGGCGGTGGGTGCCGATGACGAGGTCTGCCTTGCCGCTCTCGATGTCGGCAAGGGCCGACGCTACCTCCCGCTCCGTGCGGAAACGGTTGAGGCCGACGACGCGTACCCCGAACCCCTCCATGCGCTCGGAGGCGGTGCGGAGATGTTGCTCGGAGAGGACGGTGGAGGGACACATGAGCGCGGCCTGCCGCCCCGCGAGGATACAGCGGTATGCCGCACGCAGAGCGACCTCCGTCTTGCCGAAGCCCACATCCCCGCAGAGCAGCCTGTCCATCACCTTGGGGGAGCACATGTCCGCCTCGATCTCCTCGAGGGACTGCAATTGGTCGGCCGTCTCCTCGAAGGGGAACGCCGCCTCGAATTCCTCCATCTCCTCCCTGAACGCGGGGAAGACATAGCCGCACTGCTCCTGCCGCTCGGCATAGAGCTGTTTGAGGTCGAAGGCCATCTTCCTGAGCGAGGCCCGCACGCGCGCCTTGACCCGCTCGAATTCGCCCCCGCCGATCTTGGAGAGCCCGGGCTCCTCGCCGCCCATGTATTTGGAGAGGATGTCCATCTGCTCGACGGGCACATAGAGCATGTCGCCGCCGCGGTATTCGATGGCGATGTATTCCTTGACGCCGTCCGTCGTCTCGATCTTCTTGGTCCCCGTGATGCGGCCGATGCCGTGCGTCTCGTGGACGGCATAGTCCCCCACCTCGGGCGCGACGAAGAGGTCTCCGCGCCTGCGCTTGATACGCTTGGGGGCGGCGTGGGTGAAGAGATCCCCCGTGCCGATGACGGCGAGCTTGCAGGAATGGATGAGGAAGCCCTCTTTCAGCGTCTCGGGAAGCAGCACGACGCCGCGCAGGTCTTCGAGCCGATCAGGGCATACCATGTCTGCGATACCCTCTTCATTGAAGGTCTCCCGCACCTTGTCGCAACGCTCGTTGCTCCCGCAGAAGATGAGCACGCGGTAGCCCGTCTTCATCCAGGTCTTCACGTCGGAGATGAGGTCGGCGACGGAGTTCAGGTATCTGCGCGCGGGCGTGGATTCGAAGTTGTAGAGCCTCAGCGGCTCGAAATAGCCGACGGTGCTCGCAAAGGTCTGCAAGGCGAGCAGCCTGCCCGAAAATTTCAGATTTTCGTAGGGAACGTATTGGTCCTTGGAGAACGGCATGCACTCGCCGCCCGCCGAGAGCTCGGCAAAGCGCGCCATGTGCTCGCGGTAAAGGCCCTCCGCTTTGTCGCGGATGAGTTTGCTCTCATCGAGGATGATGACAGTATCGGAGGGTACCATGTCCAAGAAGGAGCAGGAATTTTGCAGAAGAGGCAGGATGTAATCCGTCCAATTTCCCGCGATGAGGTCGTCTGAGATCTGTTGCATGCGCGCATATGCCGCGGCGTTTTGCGCCCTTCTCACGGCCTCCGAGAGGGCCTTGGCGACGCGCTCCTTCTCCCCCTCCGCAAAGATGACGTCGGTCGCGGAGGCGATGCACACGCTCTCGGCGAGGCGGAAGCGCTCCCCCGTTGCCTCGTCGTAAGGCTTGATGGCCTCCACCTCGTCGCCGAAGAAGTCGACGCGCACGGGATGCTCGGCGTTGACGGGCCAGATGTCAAGGATGTCGCCGCGCACGGCAAAGGCGCCCCGCCCGTCTACGGTGTATTCGCGCGAATAGCCCGCTTCGGTGAGGCTTGCAATGAGGGCGCGCATATCGCACTCCGCCCCCGCCTCGAGGACGAAGACGGGCAAATGGCGCGGGACGAGCTGGACAAGTGCCTCGATGTCGGCGACGAGCACCTCCGTTCCCCCCTGCTCCCAATCGGAGAGGGCAGTGAGGCGGGCAAAGAGGCTGTCTTTGGAGAGCGCCTTGCGGTAAGTGAGCACCTCGTCTTTGGGGGTGAGCAGGGAGACCTTCTTGCCCGAGAGGGCCGCGATGGACTCCGCGGCGCGCTGTGCGGTGAGAATATCCGCCGTAACATAAAGAGCCCGTCTTCTGACGAGCGCACAGGTGAGATATTTGCGGGCGTCGGACATGCCGAACGCGGCGACGGGCAACCCGTTTTCGAGGTCGTAGCCGAGGCCCGGGAAGTCCCCGCCCAGCGATTGGAACGAGAAAAAATCCTTCATCCGTTATAGTTGTATTTGGTCATGACGAGGTCGAACTTTTCCCCTCCCGCGAGGGCGACGGCGGCCTCTGCCGCGCGGTGGCAGGCAGACGCGAACAGCTCGTAGTCCTCCCTTCTCACGTCGGAGAGGACGTAGGAGATGAGGGGGATGTTGATCTCTTCGTCGCGGATGCCGATGCGGATGCGGGCGAACTCGGTGATACCCGTCTCGGCGATGACGGAGCGCATGCCGTTGTGCGTTCCCGCGCTCCCTGAGGGCCGGATGCGGACATGCCCCTTGGGGAGATCGTAGTCGTCGTAGATCACGATGAGCTCGGAGGGGGAAACTTTATACTTGTTCATGAGCTGTTTTACCGCCCTGCCCGAGGCGTTCATGTAGGTCAGCGGGCGGGCGATGACGATCTTTTCGCCACCGGCATATGCCTCCGCAACGCTTGCCTCGCACTCCTTCTTCTTGAATTTTGCCCCGAGCAGTTCGGCGACGTCCCCCGCCGCGAGAAAGCCCATGTTGTGGAAGGTCTTTTTGTACTTTTCCTCGGGATTGCCGAGGCCGACGATGAGATACATAGTTCACCTCAAAAAAAACCCGCCGTAGAGGGCGGGTCTGAAACAGCCCTGTTCTATGGATCTTGTGTGAAACGCCCGACGCTTGGCCGCACGAACACGTCATCCCGAGGCCCCATCGGGGCCGAGCGGATCCCCTCATACGAAGTCCGCGGTGGCGGTAAGCGCACGAGCACGTCATTCCGAGGCGTGACGGTGATACGAAGTCCGACGCGGCTGTTCCCGAAGGATCCCGAAGAACGAAGTCCGTGTTGTGGTAAGCGCACGAGCACGTCATTCCGAGGCGTAGCCGAGGAATCTCTGAGTTTCCACTTATATCAATGAAAGCATTCGCTCACACGGGCTTGGGCGTAGTAAGATTCCTTCGCGGATGAGCAGTTCGCTCTAATCCAAGCCGTTACGGCTCAGAATGACGCGCGCGGAGCGCGCGGGCGCTCGGCTTGGGAGTCGCTTACACGGGCTTGGAACGGGCTCCGCAAGATCAATCGTAGATCTTGCTGATCGGGCGGTCGAGGTAGACGTTCTCGATGGCAGCCGCGAAAATGTCCGCAACCGACAGGATCTTGATCTTCGCGAGCATCTTCTCGGGCGGCAGGAGTATGGTATCGAGCATCACGAGCTCGTCGATGGGCGAATCTTTCAGCCGCTCCACCGCAGGCCCCGAGAGCACGGCGTGCGTACAGCATGCCTTGATCTCCTTCGCCCCCGCCTGCACAAGTGCCTCCGCACCCTGCACGATGGTCCCCGCCGTGTCGATCATGTCGTCCACGAGCAGGCACTTCTTGTTCTTCACCTCGCCGATGATGTTCATGACCTCCATGACGTTGGCGCGCGGACGGCGCTTATCGATGATGGCCATGGGGCAGCCCAGCCGCTCGGCCACTTTGCGCGAACGGTTGACGCTCCCGACGTCGGGCGAGACCACGATGAAGTCGTCATCGAGCTTGTCTGCATAGTAGTTGTAGAGGGTGGGCCCGCCCAAGAGGTTGTCCACGGGAATGTTGAAAAATCCCTGTATCTGGGCGGCGTGCAAGTCCATCGTGAGCACACGGTCGGCGCCCGCGCTCGTGATGAGGTCGGCGACCAGCTTGGCCGTGATGGGATCGCGCGAACGGGCCTTTCTGTCTTGGCGGGCGTAGCCGAAATAGGGCATGACGGCCGTGACCCGCCCCGCGGACGCACGTTTGGCCGCGTCGATCATGATGAGCAGTTCCATGAGGTTGTCGTTGACGGGAGCCGACGTGGATTGGATGATGAACAGATCTCTTCCGCGCACCGTCTCCGCAATGTGGACAGCCGTCTCGCCGTCGGAGAACTTGCTCACCTCCACTTCGCCGAGGCCGGTATTCAGCTTGGAAGCGATGGCCCGTGCCAAGGGAAGGTTGGAATTGCCCGCAAACAGTTTGATTTCATTGCCGTGTGTGATCACAATATTTCCTCCGCAGTATTCGGACACGCGCCAAAGACGCACTTTTATTGTAAAGGTTTTTTGCGCTTTCGTCAAATGTTTGAGAGCAAAAAACACAAGTTCAAAATATTTTTTCCGCCGCATATTTTTCGCCGCCCCGCCGCCCCTGCTTTTTTCTTGGCGCCTCAGGGTTTTTTCTACGGCGAGCTCTCCGCTTCCCCCAAGGCGGACGGGGGCCAATATAGCGGAAATTTCACAGACAAGCTCTTGACTTTACTGCAGAAGAATACTACAATAGAATCATGATCGAACTGCGCAATGTCAACAAGATCTACGGCAAAGGAGACGGCGCCGTGCACGCCCTCAAAGACGTCAGCGTCACCGTGCGCGACGGAAAATTCACCGCCATCCTCGGCAAGAGCGGAAGCGGGAAATCCACGCTCATGAACATCATCGGCGCCCTCGATTCCCCCACGAGCGGCGAGGTCTACGCGAACGGCAA
>CANQJJ010000016.1 GCA_947624215.1 uncultured Clostridia bacterium | reverse complement strand
CTTCATCACGACCATCGTGGACGCCGTCTCGCTCATCCTCTTCTGCGGGCTCGCGATCGCCATCCTCCCCGCGTAAACTCTTTCGGCACACAAGGACGGTCCGTACGTTCCTCCTCCGTGGGGGATAGAGAGGCGGGGTGGCGGCCAAACCCCGTCCGCCGCGAGATCCCGACCTGTTCCCGGAAAACATCGCGGCGAGTTCGCGTAAAATCCTTGCAAATTGCAGCCGTATGCGGTATAATACCGTATATGGCTGTCTTTCTTTCACACTCCGACGAGGAGACCATTGCGTGGGCCAAGGCTTACGCCAAGACCTTGAAGCGGGGCGACACCGTGCTCCTCGAGGGTCCCATGGGTGCAGGCAAAACCATGCTTGCGAAGGGCATCATCGCGGGCATGGGTATTCCCGATGAGGTCACAAGCCCCACCTATGCCTATGTCAACGAGTACGGCGACGTCTTCCATTTCGACTGTTACCGTATCACGTCGGCAGCGCAGGCCTACGGGCTCGGGCTCGAAGATTACTTCGGGCGCGGCGGCATCTGCCTCGTGGAGTGGAGCGAAAACATCAAAGAACTCTTGCCCGAAAATGCAAAGACCGTGCGCATCGCGGGCGAGGGCAACGTGCGGGAGATAGAATTTTGAATTTTCTTGCCATCGACACAAGCAAAAAAGACCTCGTCGTCCTCGCGAGAAAGGGGGAGGAGACGGCGGTATTCCGTGCCGCGGGGCCTTCCCAACACTCCGTCGTGCTCATGGACGGGATCCGCGATGTGCTCTCGCGCCTCGGGCTGAGCCTTCGCGACCTCGGCTTTGTGGCCTGCGTGGTGGGGCCGGGGTCCTTCACGGGCATCCGCATCGGCATTTCCTGCGTGAAAGGGCTGTGCTTCGGCGCAGATCTTCCCGCGCTCGGCGTCACATCCCTTGCGGCCATCGCATATGATGAAGAGACGGAGGATAAGGTGGCCGTCGTGGATGCGGGGCACGGGCATGTGTACGCAGAGGGTTTCGGGCGGGCACGTCTTGCCGCCGGGTTCTATCCGGTCGGGGAGATAGAAAAGCTCGTAGCAGAGACGGGTGCGGTACTTTTGAGCGCAGAGAGCCTACCCATGTCCGCGAAGCAGGTCGACATAGCCCGCGGGCTCGACCGTGCCTGCCGCACGCTCCGGCCGCATCCCGCCTCCGAACTTGCCGCGGTTTACCTCAGAAGATCCAATGCGGAGGAAGGCCGATGAACGGAAGAGTTTGGACGATGAACGACCTCGACGCGATCGCCGCCCTCGAAAAGGAGTGCTTCGCCGACCCGTGGAGCCGCCGCATGCTCGCGGATAGCTTTCTCTCCGACCGCTTTTACGGCGTGCTCTTGGAGGAGGACGGCGGCATCGTGGCCTATGGCGGGGTGAGCGTCGTCTTCGAGGACGCCGAGATCCAGCTCATCGCGGTGAGCGAGATGTTTCGCCGTTGCGGGCGGGGCACGAAGATCCTTTCCGACCTCCTCGCGATCGCAAAGGCCCGCGGGGCAAAGCGCGCCTTTTTGGAGGTGCGCGTCTCCAATGCGAGCGCCCAGATCCTGTATCTCAAAAACGGGTTCCGCGGCCTCTATTGCCGCACCCGCTACTACCCAGACGGTGAAGACGCCGTCGTCATGCTCAAGGAGTTCGATTGAATCTTTCGTATGTGCAAGAGGGGTCGGGGCGCGACCTGATGATGCTCCACGGCTACCTCGCCTGCAAGGAGAGTTTTGCTCCCGAGATCGCCTATTTTTCCAAGAGATTTCGCGTTACTGCACCCGACTTCCCGGGCATGGGTGGGGCAGATGCGCTCACCGAGCCCTTTTCCGTCGGCGACTACGCCGATTGGACGGAGCGGATGATGGAGGAGCTGAACGTTCGAAAGCCCCTCGTCATCGCGCATTCCTTCGGGGGGCGCGTGGCCATCAAACTGCTCGCCCGCGGGCGCGTTGAGGGCGCCGTCCTTGTCGGCTGTGCGGGGATCGTGCGGCACGGGCTAAGCTACAAGGTGCGGGTAGGTACATATAAAATTTTGAAGAGGATCTCGCCGCGGCTCGTGAAAAACAGCGGGAGCGCGGATTATCGCAGGCTTTCGCCCGTCATGCGCGAGAGTTTCAAAAAGATCGTCGGCGAGGATCTCAGGGGGGAGGCGGCTACGATCGCGCGGCCCGTGCTCTTTATCAACGGCGACCGCGACAGGGAGACCCCCCTCAAAAACGTGCGCCTGCTCCACAGGGCCGTCCCCGGTTCGCGCCTTGTCGTCCTGCATGGGGCGGGGCACTTCGCATATTTAGATGACCCGCTCGGCTTTCGGCTGGCGGCGGAGGATTTTTTCCATGATCTCGACTGAAATGTATCTCACATCGGCGGCGTACGCCCTCATCCTCGGCCTTGCGCTCGTGTCCGTCTCGGCGCCTCTTCTCGGCATCTTACAGCAGGAGGGGTACAGCGGCCGTGCGCTCGTTGGCTGGCTCTACCGCAAAAAGGGGGAGATGTTCAAGCGCTATGCCCTGCTCTCGCTGTGCTCCGCCCTCCTCATGGCCCTCTTCGCGCTCGTCTTTTCCTTCGCGGGCGTCTGGGTGGGCGTTCTCGCCGCACACTGTGCCTACCTCGGCATGTGCGCCGTCTTCCTCTATGCCATGCGCTCGGCGCTCAAAGTTCCCCTCAAAAAAACGCCCCGCGTCATGCGCCTTGCCGTCGTGTTCTACGTCGTGCTCTTCGCGCTTTACTTCGGCCTCTCCTTGGGCATGGGTGCCACGTCTTCTGCCATCGGCCATCCGTTGGCACATGCTCTGTTGCGCACGGTGCCCTTCTCGCTCCTGCCCCTCATCCTCCCCGTGCTCCTCGCATTTTCAAATCTGCTCGCGCAGGCCTATGAGATCCCTCACGCCAAGAAGTTCCTCACCTTGGCCAAGGGCAAGTTGGATGCAAGCGCCTGCGTCAAGGTGGGCATCACGGGGTCGTTCGCCAAGACGAGTGTCAAGCATTTCGCGGCCCAGATCCTCTCGGAGAAGTTTCGCGTCCTCGCAACGCCCGCCTCTTATAACACCCCACTCGGCATCGCAAAGTGCGTCAACGAAGAGGGGATAGACGCCGACATTTTCCTCGCGGAGATGGGGGCGCGGAAGAGGGGCGACATCGCCGAGCTTTGCGACATGGTATGCCCCTCCGTCGCCGTTGTCACGGGGATTTGCCCGCAGCACCTCGAATCCTTCGGCTCGCTCAATGCCATTGTCGAGGAGAAAGGCGTGCTCGCGGCGCGTGCGGAGAAGGTTGTGCTCGGGGCGACCGCGCAGGAACTTGACCGCGCAGGGGCCATGCTCGAAGGCAGGGACTTTGCGGCGGAGAACATCGTCTGCGATGAGAAGGGGACGTCGTTTGAGCTCGTCCTCGGCGGGGAGCACATCCCCGTCAGCACAACTCTGCTCGGCAGGCATGCCGCGGAGGACCTCGCCCTTGCGGGGGCGCTCGCCCATCTGCTCGGCATGACTCCCTCCGGGATCGCCGCGGCCATGGAGAGGGTGAAGGGCGTCCCGCACCGTCTGCAACTTCTCGGGGGAGCGGGCGGCGTGCATATCCTCGACGATTCCTATAACTCCAACGTGCTCGGCGCGCACGACGCCTTGCAGACGCTGCGTCTTTTTGCGGGCAGAAAGTATGTCGTGACCCCCGGCCTCGTCGAACTCGGCGAGCTCGAAGAAAAGGCCAACGCACAGTTGGGTGCAGACATGGTAGGCCTCGATGGCGTCATCCTCGTCGGTGAGACGCTTGTCCTCGCCGTGCGGCAGGGCTATTTGGATGCGGGCGGGGACGACAAAAAACTCCGCATCGTGCCCACCTTGCAGAGGGCGCAGGAGCTTCTTGCCGCCGAGCTCGGCGCGGGCGATTGCGTGCTCTTTCTCAACGATCTGCCCGATAAATATCTGTAAATATTTGCCGCGGTCCTCATGGCGGCGTGCAGTTTTTTCCGCAAAAGAAACACTCCCGAAGACACATCAAAGGGGGTGTTTTGTTATGAAGACGGTCCTAATTTTCTTCGGCGGCAACTCCAACGAGCGCGAGATCTCCGTGATCACGGGCATGCTCGTCTTGAATCTCCTGCGCGGGAAGTGCAACGCCGTGCCCGTCTACCTGCTCCCCGCGGGCGGCATGGCCACGGGTGACTTTCACAGCCCCGCCGACTTCAAAATCGGCGCCAAGACCCGCTTCATCCCCGTCGCCTTCACGGACGGCGGCATCGTGCGGCGGCACAAAATAATACGCGCCGACTGCGCCCTCAACTGCTGCCACGGCGGCATGGGGGAGGACGGCACGCTCGCCGCGCTCTTTGCGTTCTACCGCATTCCCTCGGCCTCACCCGCGGTACCCATGTCCGCGGTCTGCATGGACAAAGTGCTCACCAAGGCCATTGCGCGGGGGCTGGACGTACCCACGGTGGAAGGCTTTTGTGTGCGCGAGGGGGAGGACGCCTTGGCGCGCGCGGAGGAGCTCGGCTATCCCGTCATCGTCAAGCCCGCACGGCTCGGCTCGAGCATCGGCGTCAAGGTCGCGCGGGACGGGGAAGAACTCGGCCGCGCGCTCGGGCTCGCCTTCCGCTTAGACAGCGTGGCCCTCGTGGAGAAGTACCTCGCGGGCAAGCGGGACATCAACTGCGCCGCCTGCCGTCTGCACGGCGAGATCGTGCTCTCCCCCCTCGAGGAGGTCTTTTCGGGGGAGGACATCCTCACGTTTTCCGAGAAATACGAGGCGGGCCGAGGCAGCAAATTGCCCGCGGAACTCGACGGCGAAACGGCCGAACTCATCCGTGCCTGCACGCGGAAGCTCTACGAAGTTTTGGAAGGCCGCGGCATCGTCCGTGCCGATTTCCTCATTGCGGAGGGGCGGGTGTATTTCAACGAGCTCAACTCTGTCCCGGGCTCGCTCGCCTACTATCTCTTCGGCGCAACGCTCTCCGAGGGGCGAAATTTTTTGCTTGCACTCATCGAGGAAGCCGCCCTCCCCGCGGGCAAGGAAACGCTCGTCTCGGGCATTCTCGAGGGTGACGTATTCTCGGGCAGAAAAGGCGCCAAGCGAAGGTAGCTTTCAGACATGGGTATTCCGTTTTATGTGAAGCGTCCCGCCGTGCATCTACGGCGGGACGCTGAATTTTTTACGATAAAAAGAAGTTTTTCCGAGAAAATCAGTCGTTTCTTCTCGTGAACGAGAGCACGAGGAGGAGGTAGCGGAGGAAGTAGACGAGGGAGATGAGAAGGGAGGCGACGTAGGTCATGGCCGCGGCCGAGAGCACCTTCTTTGCCCCGGGGAGCTCTTCTTCCCGCAAGATGCCCTCTTCCACGAGCATCTTCTTGGCGCGCGCGGAGGCGTTGAGCTCGACGGGGAGCGTCACGAGCATGAAGAGCGCAGAGGCAGAATAGAGGATGATGCCCGCATACATGATCCACTGCCCTGCGTTGGAGCCCGTCGCGGCGAAGAGGAAGATGTCGAGCAGGATGCCGAGCAGGATGAGGGGCAGGGCGATGCGGGATGCGAGGTTGGCAACGGGCACGAGCGCCGTGCGGAGACGGTAGGGGAGGTACCCCTCTTTTTTCTGCATGACGTGCCCGATCTCATGGGCGGCGACGGCCACGGCGGCCACGGAGGCAGAGCCGTAGGTGCTCGTGGAGAGATTGACCTGCCTCTTGGTCGGGTGGTAGTGGTCGGAGAGCCGCCCGCCGATGCGGTTGACGGTGATATCCGTCACGCCGTGCCGCTGAAGAAGGCGCACAGCCGTGTCGTAGCCGGTCATACGGGAGGAATTCGGCACCTTGTCGAAGGCAGAATATGTGGAATTGACCTTGGCGCTCGCCCAGCTCGAGAGGGCCAGCACGGGCAGGAGGATGAGCAAGAAAAGTAAGTAATCCATTGTGACAATACCTCATCTTTATTGTACCACAATTTTCCCTGTTTACAACACACTTTCGGAAAATTGTTTTGGATTTTCGTTTGCGGGCACCATGTCCGCGATAAGGACTCGCATGTGCGTGCCCCTCCATGGGAGGGGGTAGGGGGTGGGGTGGCGATAGGGCTCAATCGAAGCGTCATTCTGCCCGACCGAGCCCAATCAAAGCGTCATTCTGAGCCGTAATGGCATGACTTTCATCGAACTGCCCATCCGCGAAGAATCTTGCTACGACCAAGCCCGTGTGAGCGACCCCTTGCCTTCCCTTTTGGGGAAGGTGCCCGTAGGGCGGATGAGGAGAGAAACCCTTTCGGCACACAAGGGCAGTGCGCCACTGTCTCGCGCGGGTAGAGTCCCGCGTTCGGTCACCGTTCGCGCCTTCCGATGCGCTCACTCACCGCAAACGCCGCCCACAGCACACTGTGCTGATGTGCGAGAAATGCGTTTTGCGACCTTGCAGGGACAGCAAGAGCGTCGGACTTCGTTTGAGGGTACCATGTCCGCGGCGGAGAAATGTATTTGGGATCAGAATTTTGAATTGTAATTTTTAGTATATATCTTTATTTGGATGAATGCAAGCGTTTTCCGCAAAATCAGGACATAATTATGTTGAGGAAAAGAATGATGTCGGACTTTGCGGAAATTTTGAAAGAGCGGATGCAGGATGTGGGGTACAGTGCCGAACGGCTTTCCGGGGAGCTTGGCATCCACCTGAACACGCTCTATAAATACATGGAGGGGCGGTGCTATCCCGGGATCGGGGTCGCCTCGCGGATCGCGGAACTTCTCGCCTGCTCGGTTGAGTATCTGCTCGGGCGGACGGACGCCGTCTGTGCAGGGTCCTACCGTCCGCGGCCCGCTTTCTCCGCGTGGCTTCCGATGTTGCCCAAAGGACTTGGGGCGAATAAATACCAAGTTTGCCGCGATGCAGGGATCGCCCATTCGTCGATTTACAGTTGGCAAAGCGGGAAAACAGAGCCGACGCTCGACAACGCCCTTCGCATTGCAGACCGATACCGTGTTACCGTGGACTTTGTGATCGGCAGGGAAAAATGATCCATAAAGGATCGGGAAATGTTTCAGCGCCGCGCGGGCAAAATTGCCCGCGCGGCGCGGTTTTTATGAACTAAAAAAGACATTGGTGGGTACCATGTCCGCGACAAGGGCTCGCGTGTGCGTGCCCCCTCCATGGGAGGGGGGTAGGGGGTGGGGTGGCGACAGGGCTCAATCAAAGCGTCATTCTGCCCGACCGAGCCCAATCAAAGCGTCATTCAGACCAAGCTCATCCCGTGCGTCATTCTGAGCCGACAAAGTATGACTTTCAACGAACTGCTCATCCGCGAAGAATCTTGCTACGACCAAGTTTCGTGTGAGCGACCCCTTGTCGCCCCTGTAAGGGGAGATGTCACGCTGTCCTTGCGTGACGGAGGGGTTTCGGAATGACACCCCCTATCTGTCGCTGACGCGACATCCTCCCCCCTCAGGTATAAGGGGGGGAGGCAAGATTGAACCTCGTTTGAGGGTACCATGTCCGCTTCTAAGCCCAATCAAAGCGTCATTCTGCCCGACCGAGCTCAACCCGAGCGTCATTCTGAGCCGACAAAGTATGACTTTCAACGAACTGCTCATCCGCGAAGAATCTTGCTACGACCAAGCCCGTGTGAACGAACAAGGCATTCCAAATAACGTCACCCTGACCGATTGAGGCTTCTATTTGTGCTACTAAAATCGACACGAGCGCGTAGCGCGAAGTAGCCGAGTCGAAGGGTCACCGCAGTCTTAAAAACAAGGTGATGTTTACTTCGCCTTTGGCTCGTGTCGCGCTTGGAATCACAAATTGAAGCCTCGCGCGGTCGACGGGGCTCAACATGACGTAATAGAGTGCATGGTCTGTTTGTCAAACAGTCGGACTTCGTACTTCGGGATCCTTCGGAGACAGCTGTCACGGACTTTGTATCGTCATTCCGCCTCGGGATGACGCGCTTACCACCGTGCGGACTTCGTTCTTCGGGATCCTTCGGAGACAGCTGTCACGGACTTCGTATTGTCATTACGGCTCAGGATGACGCGCTGCCACAAACACTGACTTCGCATGAGGGGATACACTCGCTTCGCTCGGTATGACAGTTTACCACCACCACGGACATCGTTTGGGCATACCATGTCCGCACCTTCCCCTTAAAAATAAAAGATCTCCTCGAATTTTTTATCGAGCGCGGCGCAGAGGATGAGGGCGAGCTTGGCGGTGGGGCAGTACTTTCCCGTTTCGATGGAGGTGATCGTGTTGCGCGAGACCCCCACCATGCCTGCGAGCTCCCCCTGCGAGAGGCCCTTTTCCGCGCGGATCTCCTTCAAACGGTTGTGAAGAATGAGTTTATCGTCCATTGTATCCCCTCACAGTTGGATCCCGCACAGCCCGAGGATCCAGAAGACCCAATAGGCGACCGCGCCCGCCGTAATCAGGGCAGCGCAGACAATAAAGAGCGTCCTCGTTTTCCTGTTCTTGTTGACGCACGCCTGCACGATGTTCTGGGCCGCCACGCCCGTGAACATGATGCAGAAGAACTCGGGCGTGAATTCGTTGCCCGTGAAGATCTGGGTGAACATGATGACGATACAGGCAAACTCCATGGCGATGAACCCCGCATAGTTCGCCCATTGCATCTGCGAGCGCTGCCGTTCGTCGCCGTTTTGGTTCTCCCTTTGCGCCCGGGCTAAGATCTCGTCCCGCGAGAGCATGCTCCCGTCTTCGGCCCCGTCCATCGCGTTTTCCGCGGGGTTTTCTCCGGTTTTTGCTACGGCATTCTCTGCGGCTTGCTCCATGCTTGCAGATTTATCTTTCATAAGATCTCCCAAACCCTCCTTTGCCAAGTACGCTTGGCATCCCTATCATACTCCTGCCAAGTATACTTGTCAAGCGGTTTTGAAAAAAATCCTCGGAATTTCTTGCCAAGCGGGGAAAAATCTGCTATACTTTTGGCATGGCAAAGAATGGATTTACCGATCGGGTGAAAATTACCGTCAAAGCGGGCAACGGCGGCGACGGCATGAATTCCTTTAAGGCGTATAAGGGCAAGCCTGCGTGCGGGCCCGACGGCGGCGACGGCGGCGACGGCGGCGACATCATCTTCGTGGGCGACAAGAACATGCACGACCTGCTCGCCTTCCGCTACAAGTCGAAGTATCTTGCGGGCAACGGCGAACGCGGCGGCTCCAACCAGTGTAGCGGAAAACGGGGCGCCGACGTCATCCTCAAAGTGCCTTGCGGCACCCTCATCCGCGACATGGATACGGGCAAGATCGTCACCGACGTCTATGAAGACGGCGAGACGCACGTCATTTTGAAGGGCGGACGGGGCGGAAAGGGCAACGTGCGCTTCACCACGGCGCGCCGCCATGCTCCCAACTTCGCACAGAAGGGGCACGAGACGCAGCCCCACGGACTGATTTTGGAGATGAAGGTCATTGCCGATGTGGGCCTTGTCGGCTTCCCCAACGTGGGCAAGAGCACCCTGCTCTCCAAGATCTCCGCGGCCAAGCCCAAGATCGCCGACTACCACTTCACGACGCTCTCACCCAACCTCGGCGTGGTGCGCTATTACGACGACAGCTTCATCGCGGCCGACATCCCCGGGCTCATCGAGGGCGCGGCCGAGGGGGCGGGGCTCGGACATGCCTTCCTCAGACACATCGAGCGCACGCGCATGCTCTGCCATGTCGTGGACATCTCGGGCGTGGAGGGGCGCGACCCTTTGAAAGATTTCGAGGCCATCAATGCCGAGCTCAAGGCCTACTCCGAGGCGCTCGCCGCTCTCCCCATGGTCGTCGCGCTCAACAAGTGCGATATTGCGGGCGCGCAGGAGAACGTCGAGAAGTTCAGGGAGAAATACGGCAAGCAATACACGATCTGCGAGCTCAGTGCGATCGGGGGAAAGGGGACGGATACACTGGTCGCATGGCTTTGGGATCTGTTGAAGGATCTCCCGCCCGCCGAGCGCATCCCCGCCGACGAATTCATCTTTGAAGAAGCGGACAGCACACAATTCGAAATTTTCATTGACGAGAACGGCTGCTACGTCGTGGTGGGGGGGCTCGTGGACATGCTATGCCGTAACGTCGTCTTAAACAATCCAGACAGCATGAATTATTTCCAGCGTGTATTGAAACTCCGCGGAGTTTTCAAAGAACTTGAAAAGATGGGCTGCAAGGCGGGCGACACCGTCATCGTCGGCGACGTAGAATTCGAATACGTCTGATCGGCGCTTGGAAAACGAGCGCGTAGCGCGAAGTAGGGGTTTCGATTGACGATGTGGCCCAACCCGAGCGTCATTCTGAGCCAGTAAAGCATGACTTTCATCGAATTGCTCATCCGCGAAGAATCTTGTAACGCCCAAGCATCGTGCGAGCGAACCCCTGCCTTCCCTTTTGGGGAAGGTGCCCGTAGGGCGGATGAGGACAAAACCCTTTCGGCGCACAAGGGCAGTGCGCCACTTTCCCTTACAGGGACAGCAAGGGGAGGACCTCATGCCGATCCGGGCGGGGGCGAGGGAGCGTACCCCCTTAGAGTGCGCGTCAAAATTTTATCAACCGGGAGAAAAATCATGTTTACATCCAAACAACGAGCAAATTTGCGGTCGATGGCGTCGACGATGAAGCCCGTGGGGCAAGTCGGCAAGGAGGGCATCACGGAGAACCTCATCGCGGGGCTTTCGGACGCCTTGGAGGCGCACGAGCTCATCAAGGTGACGCTCCTGCCCGCGGCGGGGGAAGACGGCGAAAATCTTGCCGAAAACATTGCCGAACTCCTCGAGGCGGAACTTGTGGCAGTCATCGGAAGAAAGGCGATCTTCTACCGCCGTTCCTCCCGCGACCACTTCCCGCACATCATGTTCTGATCGCTCTCAGACCTCATCCGACGGTACCATGTCCGCAATCAAGCGTTGTTTGCAGACCAAGCGTTCTAAATACGTCACCCTGAACGTAGTTGAAGGGTCACCTTAGTCTTAAAATAAGGTGATGTTTACTTCGCCTACGGCTCGGTATGAGGGTCGGACTCCGTTCTTCGGGATCCTTTGGAGACAGCCGCGTCGGACTTCGTTCCACCATTACGGCTCAGGATGACGCGCTCGCCATACCGCACGCCGCATATGGGGCCCCTTAGGCTTGCCTCTGTGAAAAGTCAAGAAATTGCGGATTTTTTCCCGCAAAACCCTTGTATTTCGTGGTCAAATATGCTACAATATTAGGGAACGAATTCCCGCGAAGGGAAAGTAATATGGAGGAATCAACATGCAATATTCACGCGAAGTGGAAGAGATGACCTGCGTTGCGAAGGGTCCCCGTCATGACCCCGCTCCCATTCCCGAAGAAGGCAAATGGGTGTGCGCAAAGCTCATCACCGACATCAGCGGCTTTACGCACGGCGTCGGCTGGTGCGCACCGCAACAGGGTGCCTGCAAGCTCACCCTCAACGTCAAGGGCGGCGTCATCCAGGAGGCGCTCGTCGAGACCATCGGCTGCTCGGGCATGACGCACTCTGCCGCCATGGCCGCGGAGATCTTGCCCCGCAAGACCATCCTCGAAGCCCTTAATACCGACCTCGTCTGCGACGCCATCAACACGGCGATGCGCGAGCTCTTCTTGCAGATCGTCTACGGCAGAACGCAGTCCGCTTTCTCCGACGACGGCCTTGTCGTCGGCGCGGGCCTTGAGGATCTCGGCAAGGGTTTGAGGTCGCAGGTGGGTACCATGTACGGAACAGCGCGTAAGGGCGTTCGCTATCTTGAAATGGCGGAGGGGTATGTCACCCGCCTCGCGCTCGATAAAGACAACCAGGTTTGCGGCTACGAGTTCGTCTCCCTCGGCAAGATGACCGACTTCGTCAAGAAGGGGCTCACCCCCAACGAGGCGTGGGAGAAGTCGCTCGGCCACTACGGCAGATTCTCTGAGGAGCAGGGTGCGGTCAAGTATATTGACCCCCGCAAGGAATAAGGAGGTGCGATATGGCTCTGTTTGAAGGTTATGAAAGAAGGATCGACAAGATCATGAAGACGCTCGGGGAGTATGGCATTTCCTCCGTCGAAGAGTGCAGAGACATCTGCCTTGAAAAGGGCGTCGATTGCGATAAACTCGTGCGCGGCACACAGCCCATCTGCTTTGAGAACGCCGTCTGGGCGTACACGGTAGGGGCGGCCATCGCCATCAAGAAGGGTTGCACCACGGCTGCCGAAGCGGCCGAGGCCATCGGGATCGGCTTGCAGTCCTTCTGCATCCCCGGCTCCGTCGCCGAGAACAGGCAGGTCGGCCGCGGACACGGCAACCTCGGCAAGATGCTCCTCTCGGAGGAGACCGAGTGCTTCTGCTTCCTCGCGGGGCACGAGTCCTTCGCGGCGGCAGAGGGCGCCATCTCTATCGCCATGAACGCCAACAAGGTGAGAAAGAATCCCCTGCGCGTTATCCTCAACGGCCTCGGCAAGGACGCGGCGATGATCATCTCCCGCATCAACGGCTTCACCTACTGCGAGACCGTCTTCGACCCCTACACTGAGACGGTCGAAGTCACCGACCGCATCTCCTATTCCGACGGCCCCCGTGCCAAGGTCAACTGCTACGGTGCGGACAACGTTCCCGAGGGCGTGGCCATCATGAAGCTCGAGAAAGTGGGTGTCTCCATCACGGGCAACTCCACCAACCCGACGAGATTCCAGCACCCCGTCGCAGGCACCTATAAGAAGTGGTGCGTGGAGAACGGCGTGAAATATTTCTCCGTTGCTTCCGGCGGCGGCACGGGCAGAACGCTCCACCCCGACAACATGGCGGCGGGCCCTTCCTCCTACGGCATGACGGACACGATGGGCCGTATGCACTCGGATGCGCAGTTTGCGGGTTCCTCGTCCGTTCCCGCGCACGTCGAGATGATGGGCCTCATCGGCATGGGCAACAACCCCATGGTCGGCGCCACCGTCGCAGTCGCGGTCGCCGTGCAAGAGGGCATGAACAAGTAAGAACATTGCAACACGGAAAGGACGGTTTCGGCCGTCCTTTTTTCGTAAAAACAGCGCATATCATGGCAAAAAAGGGGGATGTAAACCAAAGTTGACAGGTTTTTCGGGCAATTTCCAACGCAAGTTGGTAGACAAATGCCCGCGGGTATGCTACACTTTCCGCATAGGAGGCGGCTATGACTATCGGTGAAAGAATCTATTTGTTCCGTACGGAAAGGGGGATGTCGCAGGAGACCCTTGCCGAGGAAATCGGCGTCTCGCGGCAGTCTGTCTCAAAGTGGGAGACGGGCGCGGCGTTCCCCGACACGGAGTATGTCATCAAGATGGCGAAGAGCTTCGGCATCAGTACCGACGACTTGCTCCTCGGCGAAGCCCTGCCCGCGCAGGAAACGCAGGAGAGCGAAGACGAGGGGGGCATGTCTGGGGAAGAGGCGCAGAAAAGGCGGAAAGACGAGCAAAAGCGGTGCAGGATCCTCTCCATCGTCGGGTTCATCCTGTCGTTTGCGGTGTGCATTGCGGGGCTTGCCGTCAGCGCGATCGCCGCATGGCGGGAAAAGCAGATAGGGGAGGTCACACACCTGACGGTCGCGGGCATCTCCGTCGGCGCAACGCTCACGTTCTTCCTGCTCCAATTCCTCATTCTCTTTGCGATCGCGATCGTGGGCGGCATGTGAGGGGGTGCGTATGAAAGATTTGAGAAGGATCTTTTTGATCGTGTTCGCCGGGTGCCTTTCGGCGGTGTGCTTAAATAAGATCGTCACGGGGCTTGTCGAAGTCGCTCAGGCGTTCGCAGGGGGGTGGCGTCCGCATGTCTTTGTCAATCCCGATATGCGCGAGCTCTCCGAAGGATTTTACGGAATGCGGATCGTCTTGGCGCTTGCGATCTTCGATTTCCTCTGCTGCATGACAGAAAAGAGGTATACCATGTCCATGTTCGCCTGTTCGATAGCTCTCTTGGTACTCACGGTGCTCACGATCGTGTTCCGGCCGTATACGTTGGACTATGTGGCCTCCATGCGTAATACGCTCAACGATGCGTGGGTGCTCAGGAGCATGATCCCGGTCGCCGTCGGGGAGGGTGTAACGCTTGCCGTCTTCGCCGTGCTTGCCGCCGTCTACATCCTCTCCAAAGCGCGCATGAGAAGGGGCGGCGCGGGAATTTATCACGCCGATGCGCCTGCAAATGCCTTTCGCAGGACGGTGTTCTGCTCCCTGACAGCCGCCATTTTTGCCGTCTGCATCATACGGCTTTCAAAGAATTTCTCCATCCTCTTCGATCCTATCAACGCAGGGCGGTTGGAGCCCATGAACATGTATGTGGTCAGCGCGGGCGACGGCGTCTATCTTGTGCGTTATGTTCTATCGCTCACTGTATTCGACTTTTTGTGTTGTTGGACGAAAAAGGCCTATACCATGTCCATGTTCGCCTGTTCGATAGCCATATTCACACTGTTGTCGCTCACGGTTTTTTTGTACCCCGCGATCGAGGTTGTGATGAGCCGCGTGTATTGGGGCAAGACTTTTCGGCAAGAATTTTGGGGAGAGGTCTCCCTTTTGGCGGGAATGGGTGTGCTCCTCGCGGCATATGTGAGCCTTGCCGTCGTCTACACTGTCTCCAAGGCGCGGGTGCGGAAGGAATGACGCTTGGATTGGGCTTGGTTGCGGACATGGTACCCTCAAACAATGTCCGCGGTGGTGGTGAGCGCGTCATACCGAGGGAGACTTAGGTCTACGCTGTCATACCGAACGCGGCGCCCTTGCCGCGTGAGTGTATCCCCTTAAACAAAGTCCGACCCTCATACCGAGCCGTAGGCGAGTGTATCCTGAGCGAATTGGCACAATAGAATCTTCATCAGCCAATGCTGATGTTTTCATGGAACTTGGTCGCTCAGGATTCACTCACCCCTTTCGGGGTTCGGAATGAGGGACCGAAGGTTCGTGGTGGTAAGCGCACACCCCCTTACAGGGGCGCAGGGTTGTTCACACGGGCGCACAAGCACGTCATTCCGAGGCGTAGCCGAGGAATCTCGGAGTTTCCGCTTATACCAATGTAAGCGTTTATCGGAGATTCCTCACTCTGTTCGGAATGACGTTCGGGTTGGGCTTGGTCGGTCAGAATGACGCTCGGGTTGGGCTTGGTCGGTCAGAATGACGCTCGGGTTGGGCTTGGTCGGTCAGAATGACGCTCGGGTTGGGCTCGGGTGTTCTATTACGTCACCCTGAGCCTGTCGAAGGGTCACCTTAGCTTTCATAATGCGGTGATGCTTCAACTACGTTCAGCATGACGCTATTTAGAATGCCTCGCGCGCATGACGTTATTTAGAGTGCCTCGCGCGCGCGAACATATTATAATTTATAATATAACAAAGTCCAAGGCCGTTTTTCCGAAGTTTTCCCGAAAAAAAGACAAAATTTACGGAAAAATTTTCAAAAATCGGCGTCAAAGCCTTGACAGCGCC
Source organism: uncultured Clostridia bacterium (assembly GCA_947624215.1). Classification (GTDB taxonomy): domain Bacteria; phylum Bacillota; class Clostridia; order Christensenellales; family Borkfalkiaceae; genus Gallimonas. The sequence continues at coordinate 21,891 of CANQJJ010000016.1, read as the reverse complement.
GCCGTCTTTTGGTATGATAGTAGAGCGTGTGTCACTGTGGCACATTCTTTGTGCTGTCGTCACGGCGTGTAGGGTTGAGGCGGGAAGTTACTGCAAATCCGAGGCAAAAGCCCCTCGGCAGATAATTTCCGCTGACAAGTGTGGGACTTCGATTCCCGCGACGGACCGAGGCTTTTGCGGAAAAACACTGCAAAGCAAGTGTTTTTTTGATGAAGACGCCTCGACACGCACGGATGCGTTGACACAAAAAAGAGTTCGGAAAGGAGAAAAAACATCATGGCAAGCAAAATCAGGATCAAATTGTCGGCATATGACCACGAGCTCGTGGATCAGGCTGCGAGCCGCATCGTAGAGACGATGCAAAAGGGCGGGGCGAAGATCTCGGGACCCATCCCGCTTCCCACGGAGCGTGAGGTCGTCACCATCCTCCGCAGCCCGCATAAATATAAGGATTCGCGCGAGCAGTTCGAACTGCGCACCTACAAGCGCATCATCGACATCTACTCCCCCAACGCGAAGCTCCTCGACAGCATCCATCTTCCCGCCGGCGTAGACATCAAAGTCAAGCTCTGAGGCCTTTGGGATCCGGTTTCGTCCAGCTACCATACCGAACGGAGCAGCGCGGAATGCGCGTATCCCCCGGGAGCGCTGTTGCAGAACAAAATATCATCAAGCTGTTGAAATACTGGTGTAAAAACGGTATTCGCAAATAAAAAATTTATAGGAGTGAACTTTATCAATGAGTAAAGCAATCATCGGACGCAAGGTCGGCATGACGCAGATCTTCGCGGAAGACGGGAAGGTGATCCCCGTCACGGTCGTCGAGGCAGGTCCGTGCCCCGTCGTGCAGGTGAAGACGGTGGAGAGCGACGGCTACAATGCCCTCAAGCTCGGCTTCCTCGAAGCCAAGGAAAAGAGCCTTTCGAAGCCCGATCTGGGGCAGTTCAAGAAGGCGGGCGTAAAACCCTGCAAGGTCCTCAAAGAAGTCCGCGACATGGATGGCTTCACGGTGGGACAGGAGGTCAAGGCAGACCTCTTTGCCGCAGGCGAGCATGTAGACGTCTCGGGCGTCAGCAAGGGGCACGGGTTTACGGGCGTCATCAAGAGATGGAACCAGCACCGCCTCAAAGAGACGCACGGCGTCGGCCCCGTACACAGGGAGCCCGGTTCCATGGGGTCCATCAGCGATCCCTCGCGCGTGTTCAAGCATAAGCACCTCGCAGGGCAATACGGCGTCGAGAACGTCACCGTCCAGAACCTCGAAGTGGTGCGCGTAGACGTCAAGAGAAATGCGATCCTCATCAAGGGCGCCGTTCCCGGGCCCAAGGGCAGCATCGTTACGATCAGAACGACCGTCAAGTAAGGAAGGAGCGAAAAGCAATGGCAAACGTGAAAGTATATAATATGAAAGGCGCGGAGGTCGGCACCATCGAGTTGAACGACGGGCTGTTCGGCGCCGAATACAACGAGCCGCTCATTCATCAGGCGGTCGTCACCTATCTCGCCAACCGGCGGCAGGGGACCAAGTCCACCCTCACCCGCACGGAAGTGCGCGGCGGCGGCGTGAAGCCGTGGAGACAGAAGGGCACGGGCCGTGCGCGCCAGGGCTCGACGAGAGCTCCCCAGTGGATCAAGGGCGGCGTCGTGTTCGCACCCAAGCCCCGCGACTTTACAAAACAGATGAACACCAAGGCCCGCCGCGGCGCGCTCAAGTCTGCTCTCTCCAAGAAGCTGGCAGACGGCGAGCTCATCGTAGTGGACGAGTTGAAGGTCGCCTCCCCCAAGACCAAGGAGATGGAGGCATTCCGCAAGGCGCTCAACCTCGACAAGCGCACCGTCGTCGTCATGGACGAGCACGATGCAGACGTCATCCTCGCGGCGCGCAACCTTCCCACCCTCACGACCATCTCCGTGGATGAGATCAACACCTACGAGGTCGTCAGGAACGCCGTTGTGGTCCTCACGCAGGGCTCGGTCAAGAAACTTGAGGAGGTGTATTGCTGATGGCACCCGAAGATATCATTTTGAAACCCGTTCTCACCGAGAAGGCGACGGACGGCATTGAAGGCAAGAGATACACGTTCACCGTCTTAAAGACGGCCAACAAGACGCAGATCAAGATCGCCGTCGAGAAGATGTTCTCGGTCAAGGTCAAGAGCGTGAACACCATCACCCAGCGCGGCAAGCTCAAGAGAATGGGTCGCAACGAGGGATACACGCCCACGACCAAGAAGGCCATCGTCACCCTTACGGACGACAGCAAGGCCATCGAGTTCTTCAGCGCGCTGATGTAATCGGAGGATAGGAAAATGGCAGTCAAGAGATATAAACCCACGTCGGCGGCGCGCCGCCTCATGACGGTCCCGCAGTACGGCGAGATCTCCAAGGCGAAGCCCGAGAGAGCCCTTCTCGAGGACCAGAGAAAGTCGGGCGGCAGAAACAATGCGGGCCGCATCACCGTGCGCCACATCGGCGGCGGCAACAAGAGAAAATACCGCATCATCGATTACAAGCGCAACAAGGACGGCATCGTCGCGACGGTGAAGTCCATCCAATACGATCCCAACCGCAGCGCCAACATCGCGCTCCTCGTGTATGCGGACGGCGAGAAGAGATACATCCTCGCTCCCGTCGGCCTCAACGTCGGCGACAAGGTGATGAGCGGCACGGGCGCAGACATCAAAGTCGGCAACGCGCTCCCTCTTTCCGAGATTCCCGTCGGCACCATGGTCCACAACATCGAGATGAGACCGGGCAAGGGCGGCCAGATCGCGAGAGCGGCGGGCATCTCGGCGCAGATCGTTGCGCGCGAGGGCGCCTATGCGACCATCCGTATGCCTTCGGGCGAGATGCGTCTCATCCCCGCGGGGTGCCGTGCCACCATCGGGCAGGTCGGCAACGTCGAGCATGAGATCATCCGCATCGGCAAGGCGGGCAAGACCCGCCACCTCGGCACCCGTCCCACGGTGCGCGGCTCGGTCATGAACCCCAACGACCACCCGCACGGCGGCGGCGAAGGCAAGAGCCCTGTCGGCCATGCCGGTCCCGAGACGCCTTGGGGCAAGCCCGCGCTCGGCTACAAGACGAGAAAGAAGAAGAACCCCACGAGCAAGTTCATCCTCAAGAGGATCAATTAAAGGAGGGAATGAGAGATGTCGAGAAGTGTCAAGAAAGGGCCTTATGTCGAAGCCAAGCTGCTTGCGCGCATCGAGGCGATGAACGAGACAAACGAGAAGAAGGTGCTCAAAACATGGTCGAGAGCATCGACGATCTTCCCTCAGATGGTGGGGCACACGATCGCGGTGTACGACGGGAGAAAGCATGTGCCCGTCTACATCACCGAGGATATGGTCGGATGCAAGCTGGGTGAGTTTGCTCCCACGAGGACGTTCCGCGGCCACACCGCGAAGTCCACGACGCCCGGCAAGTAAGGAGGAGAGACATGGCAACGAACATGAAAAAGAAGACCGCGCGCATCGAAGAGAACAGGGACAAGCGCCCCTACGCGGTCGCAAAGTATATCAGGATTTCTCCCTACAAGGTGAGGACGGTGCTCGCGCTCATCCGCGGCAAATCGGTCGCCGAGGCCGACGCCATCCTCGCGCACATGCCCAACGGCGGCGCCGCTCCCACCCGCAAAGTGCTTTTGAGCGCGGTCGCCAACGCGGAACACAACCGCGGGCTTGACAGGGGCGACCTCTACGTCGCCGAGTGCTATGCGAACGGCGGTACCAGCCTCAAACGCATGCAGCCCGTTTCCAAGGGCAGAGGGCACGCCATCCTCAAGAGAACGAGCCACATCACCGTCATTCTTGACGTTAAGAAAGCGGAGGGAGAACTGTAATGGGACAGAAAGTAAATCCTCATGGACTGAGAGTCGGCATCAATAAGGGCTGGGATACGCAGTGGTATGCGGATAAGAAGGAATTCAGCGTGTATCTCAAAGAGGATCACGACATCCGCGAATTCATCAAGAAGAAATACTACGCGGCGGCCATCTCCCGCATCTGCATCGAGCGTGCGGCGGGCAAGATCGTCGTGACCATCCACACGGGCCGCCCCGGCGTGCTCATCGGCAAGGCGGGCGCAGAGATCGAAGTCATCAAGAAAGACCTCTTGAAGCTCACCAAGGGCAAGCAGGTCAGCATCAACGTGACCGAAGTGAGAAAGCCCGATGCGGACGCCCAGCTCGTCGCAGAGAACGTTGCGGCCCAGCTCGAGAAGCGCACTTCGTTCAGAAGGGCGATGAAGCAGGCCATCGGCAAGACGATGCGCGCCGGCGTAAAGGGCGTCAAGATGCAGGTCTCAGGCCGTCTCGACGGGCGCGAGATCGCGGGCACCGAACATTACAGCGAGGGGTCCATTCCCCTTCAGACGCTCCGCGCCGATATCGAATACGGCTTCGCGGAAGCACACACGACGTTCGGCATGATCGGCGTCAAGTGCTGGGTCTACAAGGGAGATGTCCTCAAGGCCGCGAAGAAGGAAGGAGGCAGATAATATGTTGATCCCCAAGAGAGTCAAGAGAAGAAAGCAACACCGCGGCAGCCTGAAAGGGACCGCGCATAAGGGAAATATCGTCGCGTACGGCGACTACGGCCTCGTCGCAGAGGAAGCGGGCTGGATCAAGTCCAACCAGATCGAAGCGGCCCGTATCGCAATGACAAGATTCATCAAGCGCGGCGGACAGGTCTGGATCGACATCTTCCCCCACAAGCCGATCACGCGCCACCCGGCAGAAGCCCGTATGGGTTCGGGCAAGGGCGCCGTCGAGTTCTGGGTAGCGGTCGTAAAACCCGGCAGAGTGATGTTCGAAATGGCGGGCGTGCCCGAGGACGTGGCGCGCGAGGCAATGCGCCTTGCAGCCCACAAGCTCCCCATCAAGTGCAAGTTCGTCAAGAAGGAGACGGCGGGACCCGCCGCAGAAAATGATACGACAGGCGGTGAAGCGTGATGAAAGGGAATGAGTTAAAGGGGCTGACGGAAGTCGAGCTCGAAAAGAAACTGCAAGACCTCAAGAGCGAGCTTTTCAATCTTCGTTTCCGCCATGCGAGCGGCCAGCTTGAAAATCCCGTTTCGATCAGAACATGCAAGCGGGACATCGCGAGAGTGAATACAGAGCTCCGCGCGCGCAAGGCGAAGTAAGGAGGCAACAAAGTGCAAGCAAAAAACACTGTTCAGAGAAATCTCAGAAAAGAGAGAGTCGGGGTCGTTGTCTCCGACAAGATGGATAAGACGGTCGTCGTCGCTGTGACGGACAAGGCAAAGCATCCCGTCTACAAGAAGACGATCACCCGCACGCGCAAATTCAAGGCGCACGACGAGCTCAATGAATGCGGCATCGGCGACAAGGTCCTCATCGTGGAGACGAGAAAGCTCTCCAAGGACAAGAATTGGCGCGTGGCCGACATCATCGAGAAGGCGAAGTAAGGGGAGGCATAGAAGAATATGATTCAACCTCAAACGAGACTGAAAGTGGCCGACAACTCGGGTGCAAAGGAGATCATGTGCATCCGCGTCCTCGGCGGCAGCTTCAGAAGGACGGGCAACATCGGCGACGTCATCGTCGCCTCCGTCAAGACGGCCAACCCCGGCGGCGCCGTGAAAAAGGGCGAAGTCGTGAAGGCTGTCATCGTCAGAAGCGCCAAGGGCATCCGCCGTCCCGACGGAACATATATCCGTTTCGACGACAATGCAGCCGTCATCATCGACGCGCAGAAGCAACCCAAGGGCACCCGTATCTTTGGGCCCATCGCGAGAGAACTCAGGGAGAAAGACTACATGCGTATCATCTCCCTCGCTCCGGAGGTGCTGTAAGTTATGAAAATCAAGGTCAACGATAACGTGCTCGTCATCACGGGCAAATATAAGGGCAGACAGGGCAAGGTTCTGAAGACCGATCCGAAGAACGGGACAGTCATCGTCGAAGAAGTCAACCTCGTTCACAAGCACGAGAAGGCGAGAAAGGCCGACCAGACCTCCCGCATCGTCACCGAGGAGGCGCCCATCGACGTCTCCAACGTCGAAGTCGTCTGCGACAAGTGCGGCAAGGCGACGCGCGTGGGGCATGTCGTGATCGACGGCAAGAAAGTCCGCGTCTGCAAGAAGTGCGGCGCCAGCCTCGACAAGGCCTATGCCAAGAAAGTCAAGGGCGGCAAAGCCGAGCCCGCACAGGAAGAAGCACCCAAGAAGCGCACGAGAAAGCGCACGCAGAAGACCGATGAGGCCGAAGGCTAAGGAGGGATATCATGGCAGATAAGAAAACGGTTAAGAAAGCAGAACCCGTAAAACCCGCCGCTCCCTCCGAGCCGAGCAGAGTGAGGGTGCAATACGAGAAGGAAGTTGTTCCCTATCTCATGAAGAAGTTCGGCTATTCGTCGGTGATGCAGTGCCCGAAGATCGACAAGATCGTCATCAACACGGGCCTCGGCGACATCAAGGATAACCAGAAGTCCATGCAGACGGTGGAAAAAGAGCTCATGCTCATCACCGGGCAAAAGCCCATCTACCGCAAGGCCACCAAGTCGGTCGCAAACTTCAAGCTCCGCGAGGGCATGAACATCGGCCTCAAAGTGACGCTCCGCGGCAGAAGGATGTATGACTTCTACGACAAGCTCGTCTCCATCGCACTTCCCCGCGTGCGCGATTTCCGCGGCGTGTCGGATAAGTCGTTCGACGGCAGAGGCAACTATGCGCTCGGTCTCAAAGAGCAGCTCATCTTCCCCGAGATCACCTACGATCAGGTGGAGAAGATCCGCGGCATGGATGTGGTCATCGTGACCACGGCGAAGACCGACGAAGAGGCCTTGGAACTTTTAAGGGCGCTCGGAATGCCCTTCAAGAAGTAAGGAGAGACGGGTATGGCTAAAAAATCAATGATCAATAAGCAGCAAAGAAAGCCGAAGTTCTCGACGCGCGCCTACACGCGTTGCTCGATCTGCGGCAGACCTCACGCGGTGCTCAGAAAATACGGCATCTGCCGTATCTGTTTCAGAGAGCTTGCCTACAAGGGACAGATCCCCGGCGTGAAGAAGTCGAGCTGGTAAGGAGGCAAGAAATGACAGATCCGATCGCAGATATGCTCACAAGAATCAGAAACGCGCTCATGGTCAAGAAAGACACCGTGGAGATCCCCGCTTCCAACATGAAGAAGGCGATCGCGAACATTCTCCTCAACGAGGGGTATGTCTCGGGTGTCGAGATCAAAGAGGGCGAGCACGGCGAAATCATCGCCGTCACGCTCAAGTATGTCAACGGGAAGTCGGTCATCGGCGGCCTCGAGAGAGTGTCCAAGCCCGGCCTCAGAACATACAGCGGCGCGAAAAACATGCCCAAGGTGCTCGGCGGCTACGGCATTGCCGTCATCTCCACGAGCAAGGGCATCATGACGGATAAGCAGGCCAAGGCGCAGGGCGTCGGCGGCGAAGTGCTTTGCTACGTCTATTAAGGAGGGGCGGTCATGTCAAGAATCGGTAAGAAAGTGATCGCGGTCCCCGCAGGAGTCACCGTAGAATTCAAAGAAGGCGTCGTCACCGTCAAGGGGCCCAAGGGCACGCTCACGCGCGAGATCAAGGGCAACATCGACGTGAAGAACGAGGGTGCGGAAGTGCACATCGTCGCGCTCGACGACCTCAAAGAAACCAATGCCCGCCACGGCCTCTACCGCGCACTCATCGCGGACATGGTCAAGGGCGTCTCCGAGGGCTTTACCAAGGCGCTCGAGATCAAGGGCGTCGGCTGGAAGGCGCAGATGCAGGGCACGAAGCTCGTCATGAACATCGGCTTCTCGCATCCCATCGAGTTTGCGCAACCCGAGGGCATCAAGCTCGAATGTCCGACCGCGACGGATATCGTCGTCTCGGGCATCGACAAGATCCTTGTAGGGCAGGTAGCGGCAGACCTTCGCGCCTACCGCGTCCCCGAACCCTACCACGGCTACGGCATCCGCTACAAGGGCGAGCATGTCGAGCACAAGGAAGGCAAGACTTCGGGCAAGGGCAAGAAGTAAAGGAGCGTTAAGATGATAACAAGAATGGATAAGAATGCGGTGAGACAGCGCCGCCACGCGCGCGTCAGGAAGGATCTTTCCGGTACGCCCGGGTGCCCGCGCCTCTCCGTTTACAGAAGCTCGAAGAATATCTATGTTCAGTTCATCGACGACGTCAACGGCGTCACGCTGGCCTCCTGCTCCACCCTCGAAAAGGGCGTGAAAGAGGAGATCGCGGGCAAGACGAAGGTCGATGCATCCAAGATCGTCGGCAAGATCGCGGGCGAGCGCGCCAAGGAGAAGGGGATCACGGAAGTGGTCTTCGACCGCGGCGGCTACCGCTACACGGGCCGCATCCGGGCGATCGCAGACGGCGCACGCGAAGCCGGGCTGGAATTCTGATAGGAGTGAAGTTATGGCAAGAGAAAACAGACCTCAGAGAAGACAGGAAGAAAACGACGGGCTCATCAAAAAGCTCATCGAGATCAATCGCGTAAGCAAGACGGTCAAAGGCGGCAAGAACATGCGCTTTGCGGCGCTCGTCGTCGTCGGAGACGGTGCGGGCCACGTCGGCTATGGCACGGGGAAGTCCAAGGAAGTTCCCGAGGCCATCGAGAAGGCCACGCAGGCCGCCAAGAAGAACATGATCAAGGTGGCAGTCGTGGATACGACGATCCCCCACGAGGTGCTCGGAAAATTCGGCAAGGGAGCCGTGCTGATGCTCCCCGCCGCAGAAGGTACGGGCGTCATCGCGGGCGGTCCCGTGCGTGCGGTCATGGAGGCCGCGGGCATCAAGAACATCAGGACCAAATCGCACGGCACGCAAAACCCCGGCAACTGCATCAAGGCAACCGTCGCAGGGCTTGCGGAGCTGAAAACGGCCGAAGAGATCGCGGCCCTTCGCGGGAAGACCGTCGAAGAGATCGTGGGCTGAGGAGGGGAGCGACATGGTAAAAGTTACACTTATCAAGAGCCCCATCGGGTCGGTCAAGGCCGTCAAGGGTACGGTAGCCGCACTCGGCCTCACCAAGATCGGCACCTCCAAGACCTTTGAAGACAGCGCCACGCTCCGCGGGCAGCTCGTCAAGGTCGCGCACCTCGTCAAGGTCGAGGAGGTATAAGGAGACACTATGAGAATTGACACCATTTCTCCCGCCGAGGGAGCAAGAACAAGCGAAAAGCGTCTCGGCAGAGGCATCGGTTCGGGTCTCGGCAAGACGAGCGGCAAGGGCCACAAAGGGCAGTGGGCGCGTTCGGGCGGCGGCGTAAGGCCGGGCTTCGAAGGCGGTCAGATGCCGCTTGCCCGCAGGATCCCCAAGCGCGGCTTCCACAACAAGTGGGGCAAAGACTACGTCATCGTGAACATCTCCGTGCTCGACGATCTCCCCGCAGGGACGGTCGTGGATTACGGCTATGTGCTTGAAAACGGGCTTGCCAAGGAAGTCAAGAACAATGCGGGGCTCAAAGTCCTCGGCGGCGGCGAACTGAAAGTTGCCCTCACCGTGCGGGCCAAGAAATTCTCCGCAGCGGCCAAAGCCGCGATCGAAGCCGCAGGCGGAACGGCGGAAGTCATCGAATAAGGCTTTCGTCATTCCACCGAATGAAAGGAGTGATGAAATGATTGAAACATTAAAAAACGCCTTTCGGAACAAGGACATCCGGAAAAAGATCCTGATGACCCTTCTGATCCTTCTCATCTTCCGTTTGGGATGCTACATCCCCGTACCGGGGCTTGAGAGATCCTCTTTCGAAAGCGCGATCCTCGGGAACGATTTCCTTACGCTCATGAGCGGTATCACGGGTAATGCACTCGCGAACGGCACGCTCTTTGCACTCGGGATCGGGCCGTATATCAACGCTTCCATTATCATCGAGCTTCTCACCGTGGGTATTCCCTATCTCGAGAGGCTTTCCAAGCAGGGCGAAGAGGGACGTAAGAAGATCACGATGTATACGCGTATCCTTACCATCATCCTCGCCGTTATCCAATCCATCGGCATCATCGTCAACTTTGCCGTCAACACAGAGGGCGCCATCCGCGCCGATCTGTTCTTCGACTCCGTGTGGATGGCGGGCGTCTACATGACCATCGTCTACACGGCGGGCGCCTGCCTTGTCATGTGGCTCGGCGAGCGCATCACCGACTACGGCGTCGGCAACGGTATCTCGCTCATCATCTTTGTGGGTATCATCTCCACGGGCGGGATCTCCATTTGGGAAGAGATCAAGGCCGTCTTCACCGACAGCCCCTCGCACCTTCTCAACCTCGGCCTCTTCGTCGTGCTTGCCGTCATCATCTTCTTCGTGATCGTCTATGTCGACCTCGCGGAGAGGAAGATCCATGTGCAGTATGCAAAGCAGGTGCGCGGCACCAAGATGTATGGCGGGCAGAGCTCGGATATCCCCATGAAGATCACGGGAAGCGGCGTCATGCCTCTCATCTTCGCATTCGCCATCATTTCCTTCCCGTCCATGATCGTCAGCTTGTTTGTGCCCGAGGGCAACCCCGCGCACACCAACCTTGCGAACTGGTTCTCGGGCTCCTCGCCCTATTGGTACGGGCAGGTCATCTACTCCGTCGCCCTGTGCCTTCTCATCTTCGCGTTTGCATTCTTCTACGCGCAGATCCAGTTCAATCCCGACGACGTCGCCAAGCAGATCCAGCAGAACGGCGGCTTCATCCAAGGGATCCGTCCCGGGAAGCCCACGGCGGCATATCTCAGGAAGATCAACAAGCGCATCACATTGTTCGGCGCCATCTTCCTCACGGCCGTTGCGTTCATTCCCTCCGTCATGTTCAGCTGGGCGGGGCAAAACCTCGTCAACGTGTTCTCCACGACGGGCTTGCTCATCGTTGTCTCGGTCGCACTCGAGCTCGACAAGCAGTTGCAGTCGCAGATCATGATGAAGAACTACAAAGGGTTCTTGAAGTAATAAGCGAATTGCGCTCTTCCCTCATCCCGACCGTGCCCCCTCCATGGGAGGGGGGTAGGGGGGTGGGGTGGCGACAGGGCACGTTATTCCGAACGACCAAGCACGTCATTCCGATAAAAGGAGGAACTATGAATCTGATCCTACTCGGCGCGCCCGGCGCAGGCAAGGGCACGCAGGCGACCAAGATCGCCGAACGCTACGGCCTCGTGCACATCTCGACGGGAGACATCTTCCGCGCGAACATCAAAAACGGCACCGAGATCGGCCTCCTCGCCAAGTCGTATACCGACCGCGGCGTGCTCGTTCCCGATGAAGTGACGGTCGCCATCGTCAAAGACCGCCTCACTTGGGCGGACTGCGCGAAGGGGTACCTGCTCGACGGGTTCCCGCGCAACCTCTTCCAGGCCTCTGCCCTCGACGAGTTCGCACACATCGACGGCGTCGTCAACATCAACATCGACCACAAGCTCCTCATGGACCGTCTGTGCGGCAGGCGCGTGTGCAGGGAGTGCGGCGAGAGCTACCATGTCTCCACGCTGAACGGCGCCACCAAGTGCGCGCGCTGCGGCGGGGAACTCTACCAGAGAAAGGACGACAATCCCGAGACGGTGGGGGCACGCCTTGCAGTCTACAACGAGCAGACGGCGCCTCTCATCGAATACTACACCAAGAAAGGCATCATCTTCAACGTCACGGGCACGGAAGCGCCCGCGGAGGTCCTCTTCGAAGAGGTGAAGAAGGTGCTCGATCCGCTTGCGGAATAACATGATCTTCGTCAAGAGTGAGCAAGAGATCGCCCTCATGCGCGAGCCCAATGCCATCGTCCGCGACTGTTTGAAGTATGTGGGCGGGCACATCGGCGCGGGGATGACGACAAAGGATGTGGACGCGCTCGTGGAGAATTTCATCCGTGCGAGCGGGGCCGAGCCGAGCTGTCTCGGATACTACGGCTATCCCGCGTCGGCGTGCGTCTCCGTCAATGAGGTCGTCGTCCACGGCATCCCCTCGGAGCGCGTGCTCCGCGAGGGCGACATCGTCAGCGTAGACCTGTGCGCCTACAAAAACGGCTTTCACGGCGACGGCGCGCGCACCTTCTGCATCGGCAAGGTGAGCGAGGAAAAGCAAAAGCTCGTCCGCGTCACCGAGGAGTGCTTCTTCAAGGCCATCGAAGGGTTGAAGGAGGGCACGCCGCTCTACGACATCGGCTACCGCGTCCAGAGCCACGCCGAGGCCAACGGCTTCTCCGTCATCCGCGCCTACACGGGGCACGGCATCGGCAGAGAGATGCACGAGGACCCGAGCGTCCCCAACGTGGGGCACAGGGGCACGGGCGTCCGTCTCAAAGCGGGGACCGTCATCTGTATCGAACCGATGATCGCGGCGGGGACATTCCGCGTAAAGGTATTGCCCGACGGCTGGACGGCCGTCACGCTCGACGAACGGCCTGCGGCACACTATGAGAACACCGTAGTCATCCGCGAGGACGGCGTGGAAATTCTCACTCTGTGAGAGAAATGGAGGAATCATGTCGAAGGACGACGTCATTGAAGCGGAGGGCAGGGTGATCGAAGCGCTCCCCAACGCAACATTCAAAGTGCGGCTCACCAACGGGCACGTCATCACGGCCTATATCTCGGGCAAACTGAGAATGAACTACATCCGCATCATCGAAGGGGATGCAGTGAAGCTGGAGATGAGCCCCTACGACCTCACCAAGGGCCGCATCACCTGGAGAAGCAAGAACTGAAGACCCACGGGGCGGAACGCCAAGAGCGCAGGCCGCCGGAATTCCAAACTACGAGGTAAACATTATGAAAGTCAGACCTTCCGTAAAACCCATGTGCGATAAGTGCAAGGTCATCAAGAGAAACGGCAAAGTGATGGTCATTTGCTCGAAAAATAAGAGCCATAAGCAAAGACAGGGCTGAAAAACAGTTGACAGAAATTTCTTTGCATGGTATAATATTCCTTGCTGTTTTTGGGAATAAAACGGTAAGATACGGAAATTAAGCTGATTCCCGCAGAGATCACTTGCGGGAAGTCGGCTTACTTTGCGCTTAAAAGAACTGCCGTGCAGCGTGTTCCCTTGCCTTCCCCTGTGGGGAAGGTGCCCCGAAGGGGCGGATGAGGCCTCATACTTCGTGCTACGCGCTCGTGTCGATCTTAGTAGCACAATCAGAAACCTCGGTCGGGCAGTCTCGCTTTGCATACAGAAGCGCTTTCCCAAGGGGATACACTCGAAGGGCGTTGCCGTTCATCGGTATGACAGCGTAAAAGAAAACAAAACTCGTAAACCGTTCCAATTTCATGCAAATAACCAAAACCACGCTTTTGGTTTTTGCCCCCAATTTGCGCGTGAAGCGCTTCTTGTCCGACAAAGCGACTTTCGGGGCAAATAAGATTTATGCACGAGGAAGGTTCGCTCACGGAATTTGTTTTCGTTGCATACAGGAGCGTTTTCCCAAGGGGATACACTCGAAGGGCGTTGCCCTTCATCGGTATGACAGCGTAAAAGAAAACAAATTCCGTGAATAAAACAGAAAACTCCCGCCCGTAAGGCCTGCATTTTCCACTGCACGCCCGCGGCCACGGAACACATAGATACAATCAAAATTTTTACCGAAAAAAACGGAGGTTACAAGTTACATGGCACGTATTGCCGGTGTGGATTTACCGAGAGAGAAGCGGGTCGAGATCGGTCTCACCTACATCTACGGGATCGGTCTTGCCACGAGCAAGCAGATCCTTGCCGCAACGGGTATCGATCCCAATACCCGCGTCAAGGACCTCAATGAGACCGACGTATCCAAGCTCAGAGAATATATCGACCACAATCTGACGGTCGAAGGCGAGTTGAGAGGGCAGGTCTCCCTCAACATCAAGCGTCTGATGGAGATCGGATGCTATCGCGGCGTTCGCCACAGAAAGGGTCTCCCCGTCCGCGGCCAGAGCACCAAGCGCAACGCGAGGACGCGCAAGGGTCCCCGCCGCACCGTCGCGAACAAGAAGAAGTAAGGAGGACGAGATATGGCAGGCCAGAAGAAAACAACGACTCGCAAGCGCAGAGAAATCAAGAAGATCGACAAAGGACAAGTTCATATCCAGTCTACCTTCAACAACACGATCGTCACGGTCACGGACATGAGCGGCAACGTCATTTCGTGGTCGAGCGCAGGCGCTCTGAAATACCGCGGCTCCCGTAAGGGGACCCCGTTCGCAGCGCAGATGGCGGCCGAGACGGCAGCCAAGGCGGCCAAGGAGCACGGGCTCCGTTCCGTCGAGGTGTATGTGAAGGGCCCCGGGGCAGGCAGAGAGTCGGCCATCCGTGCTCTTGCAAACTGCGACCTTGAGGTCACGCTCATTTCCGACGTCTCCCCGATCGCGCACAACGGATGCCGTCCGCCCAAGCGCAGAAGAGTTTAAGGAGGAAGCAATATGGCAGTTTACAGAGACGCAAAATGCAAACTTTGCAGAAGAGAGGGCGGCAAGCTCTTTCTGAAAGGCGATAAATGCTACATGGAGAAGTGCCCCTTCAACAAGCGGCCCACGCCTCCCGGAAAAGCTCCGAGCGGCATGCGCAAGAAGGTCTCCGAATACGGTCTCCAGCTTCGCGAGAAGCAGAAGACCAAGCGTATCTACGGCGTGCAGGAAGGGCAGTTCCGCCACTACTACGAGATCGCAGAGCGCAAGAAGGGCATCACGGGTGAGAACATGCTCTCCCTGCTCGAGAGAAGGCTCGACAACGTCGTCTTCCGCATGGGCATCGGTGCTTCGCGTACGCAGGCGAGACAGCTCGTCAACCACGCACACCTCTCCGTCAACGGCAGAACGGTCACCGTTCCCTCCTATATCGTCAAGGTCGGCGACGTCATCGCCGTGAAGGAGAACAGAAAGGGCAACAAGTTCTTTACCGCCCTGAAAGAGATGAAGGCGCCCAACCTTCCCAAGTGGCTGGAATTTGACCTTGACAAACTCGAGGGAAAAGTCATAGCGCTTCCTACCAGAGAGGATATCGACAGCCAGATCGCAGAGCATATGATCGTCGAGTTGTACTCCAAGTGATCAACATAAAATAAGGAGGTATCTATATGATCGAAATGGATATGCCCAAGATCGAGGTTACGGAAAACGAAGATAAGAGCTATGCATGCATCGTCGTGGAACCGCTCGAGAAGGGTTTCGGTCTTACGATAGGCAACTGTCTGAGAAGAATTTTGCTGTCGGCGCTTCCCGGCGCGGCTGCGCAGGGGATCAGATTTTTGGACGGGAGCGTGAAACACGAGTTCTCGGCCATCCCGGGAGTAAAAGAAGACGTTACCGAAATCATCTTAAACCTCAAATTGCTCGCCATCAAGACGAGGATCACCGATAAGGATTACACCAAGATTCTCCGTCTCGAGAAGGAGGGCCCCGCGGTCATCACGGCGGCCGACATCTCGCAAGACGCCGAAGTGGAGATCATCAATTCCGATCAGTACATCTGTACGGTCGACGAAGGCGGCAAGATAGATATGGAGATCACGATCGGCCGCGGCAGAGGGTATCACCCCGCCAAAGACAACAAGCAGCCGCAGATCGACTATATCCCCATCGATTCCATCTATACGCCCGTCAAGAAGGTCAACTACGAAGTCAAGCCCGCGCGCGTGGGCCAGAACATCGACTACGACCGCCTCACCATCGAGGTCTGGACTGACGGCACCTTCTCGGGGAAGGAGATCGTCTCTCTCGCCGCGAAGATCATGCAGGATCACATCAATCTGTTCGTCAATCTCTCGGATACCATCAAAGACATGGATATCCTTGTCAAGACGGACGACGACAAGCAGCAGCAGATCCTCTCCATGAAGATCGAGGACATGGACTTCTCCGTCCGTTCCTACAACTGCTTGAAGAGAGCCAACATTCACACCGTGGAAGACCTCACCCGCCGCACGGAGGAGGACATGCTGAAGGTGAGAAACCTCGGCAAAAAGTCCCTCGACGAAGTCATTCAGAAGCTCGAAGCGTACGGTCTTTCGCTCGCAAAAAAGGAGGATTAAATCATGCCGGGTAAATTGGGCAGAACGACGGAGCAGAGGCTCGCAATCTTGAGAAACCAGGCCTCACAGCTCCTTTGGTACGGTAAAATTGAGACAACGGCGGCTCGGGCGAAGGAACTCAAACCCTACGTCGAGAAGCTGATCACGAAGGCGATCAATACCTACGAAGACGTCGTGGAGATCGAGGTCGTCGCGAAGGACAAGAAGGGCAAGGAAGTGAAGACGACCGCGTATAAAGACGGTCCGAAGAAGCTCGCCGCCCGCCGCGCGATCATGGCCAAGACTTACGACCTTCAGGAGATCAAGCCCTTCAACGAGAGCAAGAAGGCCTTTAAGGAGCGTACGGGCAAGGTGCAGCATCCCCTCATGGAGAAGCTGTTCAACGAGATCGCGCCCAAATACGCGCAGCGCAAAGAGGAGCTCGGACAGGGCGGCGGCTATACCCGCATCTATCTGCTCGGCGAACGTCGCGGCGACGCTTCCGAACTCGCCATCATCGAATTGGTCTAAGGAAAAGACTTGGAAGAAGCCATCCTCACGGATGGTTTTTTTCTTTGCCGAAAACTCCGCCCGGCCCCTCAAACGCAGTAACCTGTCATACCGAGCGTAGCGAGTGTATCCCCTCAAACGCAGTCCGGGGTGTGGGAAGCGCGTCATCCTGAGCCGCAATGGCGATACGAAGTTCGATATAGCTGTCCCCGAAGGATCCCGAAGAACGAAGTCCGACTGTTTGGCGTATGCGTCCTTCTCTCCCGCGGAGCGGCATGATCGATTTCAAATGACCTCATGCGCTTGACATTTTTCGGCAAAAAGCGTATAATTTTCCATTGGGGAGGGAACGATGAATTTTCCGTGGATATGCAGTGCAGAAGATCTTGCCGCGCTCGTCGAAGAGGCGGGCTTTTTGCCATTTTTCAAGAATGAGATCGAGGGGTTCTCCATCGAGGAGCACACGCCGCCCGCGCTGTGGTGGGGCGGGGAGCAGTGGGGGCCGTGGGATTGGAAGGGGCCCGTCATCCAAGCCGCGCACTGTGCTTACGGCAAGTTTTACCGCGGCAAGGCCATGTACATCTCCTCCAAATTCTTCCCCGATTTTTGCAATTACCGCCGCAACGGCTATGACTACGACGCCCGCATGGACGAGGGGCTCGTGCGCCGCCGCGACGTGGGGGTGATGCAGGCCCTCGCCGAGGTCCCCCTGCTCGTCTCCAAGGACTTGAAGGCCCGCACCTGTTTTACCAAGGAGAGCCGCGCCGCGTTCGACGGTATCATGACCCATCTCCAGATGACGGGCTACGTCAACATCGCCGATTTTTCCTACCCCCTCGACAAGACGGGAAAGCCCTACGGCTGGGGGCTCGCCGTCTACACCACCCCCGAGGCCTTCTTCGGCGAGGATTTTCTCAGCCGCGTCTACCGCACTACCCCCGAGGCCTCCGGGGAGGCGATCTTTTCCCATCTCCAAACCCTGTTGCCGTATGCCACGTTTGCCAGGTTGCGGGGCGTTCTCGGCGACCTCGGCTGAGAGGATTTTCGATATATGCACTGCCTTGCATAGTCAGCATATGTGAAACGGGGCACCCATGCCCGAAATACCCCCCATGTGCAGGAAATCACATATGCAAAATATGCAATAAAACGCATACGTCCGCCGTGCGGTGGGGGAGAGGCGGAACTGAAAAATTTTTCTGAAATTTTAGGGAAATTATTGAATTATTTTTTGCGATGTGGTAAAATCATAGCAAAGGGAGGAAAGAAATTTATGGCAAGGATCGTACTCAACGAAACAAGTTATCACGGCGCGGGTTGCCGCACCGAGCTCGCGGGCGAGATCGCGCGCAGGGGGCTTAAAAAGGTCCTCGTCTGTTCCGACCCCGGCCTCATCGGGTGCGGTGTGACGGACATGGTGCTCGCCGTCTTGAAGGACGCGGGCATTGCATACGAGATCTTCTCGGACATCAAGCCCAATCCCACCATCGAAAACGTGCAGGCGGGGCTTGCTGCCTTCCGCGCATGCCATGCAGACTGTTTGGTCGCAGTCGGGGGCGGGTCCTCCATCGACACGGCCAAGGCCATCGGCATCATCGCGGCCAATCCCGCGTTCGAAGACGTCCGCTCTCTCGAGGGCGTGGCGCCCACCGGGCATCCCTCCGTCCCCATCATCGCCCTTCCCACCACGGCGGGCACGGCGGCGGAGGTCACCATCAACTATGTCATCACCGACGCCCAAAAGAGGCGCAAATTCGTCTGCGTGGACGTGCACGACATTCCCGTCGTCGCTATCGTAGACAGCGAACTCATGAGCTCGATGCCCCCTTCGCTCACGGCCGCCACGGGCATGGACGCCCTCACGCATGCCATTGAGGGGTACATCACCAAGGCCGCGTGGGAGATGACGGACATGTTCCACCTGAAGGCCATCGAGATCATTTCCCGGTCGCTCCGCAGTGCCGTCAAGGGCGAGAAGCAGGGCCGTGAAGACATGGCGCTCGGCCAATACATCGCGGGCATGGGCTTCTCTAATGTCGGGCTGGGCATCGTCCACTCCATGGCGCATGCGCTCGGCGCCGTCTATGATACGCCCCACGGCGTCGCCAATGCCATCCTTCTGCCCACCGTCATGGAATACAACGCCGAGGCGGCAGGGGAGAAGTATCGCGATATCGCAAAGGCCATGGGCGTCAAGGATACCGAGAAGATGAGCGCCGCGCAATATCGAAAGGCCGCGTGCGACGCGGTGCGGCAGCTCTCCCTGGATGTGGGCATCCCCCGCGACCTCAAAAATATCGTGAAGGCGGAAGACGTTCCCTTCCTCGCCGAGAGCGCGATGGCAGACGCCTGCCGCCCGGGCAATCCCAAGGAGCCGACGTATGAAGACATCGTCGCCCTCTATCGAAAACTGATGTAAACGGTGCAAAAAAAGTTCGCCCTTCCCGCTTCGGGAAGGGCGAATCGCTATCCTAAAATTTTTCCGTTCATCTCTTGTCGAGAAATTCCTGCAGCTCGCTCAGCGACATGGTACCCTCCGAGATGGCCTTGAGCTTTCCGTTGACGTTGTCGACCATCCGGCAGGACAGCACGATGAGGTAGCTGCACATCTCCTTGCTGACCTGTCCCTCCATGAAGGGGATGAGCATCTTGAAGCCGATGTATCCGTCGGAGAGATCGAGCTCGAAGCTCCCGTTGAGCATCGTCCAGTTGATGCGCGTGACGGCCTGCATGATGGTCAGGCACTTCCCCGCGGGGAAGGTGAAGGGCAGGGGGGATTTGAGATAGAGGAGACGGCGGTCGGCGTCGACGATGATGCGGAGGTCGATGGGCAGGTCCGCCCCGATGGCCCTCGTGGAGACGTAGTATTGCGACGGGTGCTCCTCGTTGGGCTCATATTTGTTGTAAGTCCACTGCATTTCGTCCAATGTGGCGCAAAGTGTTTGGAAGACTTCGCGCGCGGCCTCGCTCTTTTCCATGGGGACCTCCTTCGGTGCATTCTCTGCATTGATTATACCACGGCGCGGGCGCGATTGCAAGCCGTTGGCATCTTTTTGGGCGTGTTTTATCGCGCGTCTTTTTTTTGTTACGCCGTGCCTGCGGCTTTTCCGGGGCCGAGAGGTGCATCTTTCAGAGCGCACCGCGGGCATGCAGGATCCACTTGGCGCGGTCGAGGGGATCGAGGGAGGTGCGCTCCCGCGGCTGTCCGTATCCCTCGGGGCAGGGGAAGTATCCGAGCAGGTGCGCCTCATACCGTGCCCGCCCGCCCGAGAGCATGGAGACGCGCTCGGGGAGATCGAATGCCTCCGAAGCGGGGATATCCGCCTGCATGGTGAACGTTCCCTGCGCGGAAGAGGGCGGTTGCAGTTTGGCGCGGCGGGGCGTGAGTTCGCCGATGAGCTTGCCCATGCAGTCCTCGGGGCCCTTGACGGTTGCGCGGAGGACGGGCTCCAACAGCCTCGTGCCCGCATTCCTGAGCGCGTCGTGTAGCCCCACGGGCGTCGCCACGAAGAAGTCGAGCGGGTGCGTGTGGATGGGGTGGTCTTCCCCGTCCGTCAGTGTCACTTTGAGGTCGGTCACCTGCCAGCCCAGCCGCCCCTCTTGCAGGGCGCGCGGCACGCACGTCTCCACATGGTGCTGGTAGCGGTAGGCGATCTTCTTTTCCGAGCATTTGCTCTCATATACGAGCCCGCTCCCCACGGGCAGAGGTTCTATATAAAATTGAACAACAGCCCAGCAAGGTTTGGGCATGGTATAGGCCTCGAAGCCGTAGGCGGCTCTTACGGGCGTCTCGCGGTAGATGACGGAGGGCGTGCCTGCCGTGGCCTCGATGCCGTATCGTTCCCTCAGCGTTTCGAGGAGGACCTCGGTGTAGATACTGCCCGCCGTCCGCACGACGAGTTCGCGTTTTGCGGCCGACCACTCCGCAGCGAGCGAGGGGGATTCGTCTTCGAGCTCTCCGATCGCCTCTTTGAGACGGTAGACGTCGGCATTTTGCGGGGTAAGTTTTACGCGCAGGTAGGGTTCACTGCGCTTGGGAGGTGCAAAGGGCAGGGGAGCGCCGAGCACGTCGCCCGCGCGCACGTCCGCGAGCCCGAGGATGGCCCCCGCTTCGCCCGCCGAAAGAACGGCCGTGTCCGCAAGTTTTTCCCCGAGGATGCGCTTGAGCTGGGTCGCCTTGCCCGTCTTCTCCGTCCCGTTGATGGGAATTTCGTCGCGCGCCGCAATGCTCCCCGCATACACCCTCACATGCGCGCACTTGCCGAGGCGGTTGCGCGTGATTTGGTAAACATAGGCGGAAAAGGGAGAGCTGACGTCAAAGGGCATACCCATGTCCGAAAGAAGGCTCAACAAAACATTGATCCCGACGCCCGTCCGCGCACTTCCGTAAATCAAGGGCACGATGCTTTTCTCCCTGATTTTTCTAAGGAGCGCGGCATGCAGGCGGTCCTTACTGAGCGTGCCGGCGAGGTAGTCCTCCAAGAGCCGCTCGTCCCCGAGCAGGGTGACGGCATTCTCGGTGAAGGCCGCGTCGGCCCCGCTTGGCGTGTTGTAGGGGAGGACCCCCGCCGCGGAGGGCCCTGCATTGAGCGTCTTTCCCACGGCGAGAGCGTCCACATCCGCACGGTCGCACTTGTTGACGAAGTAGATGAGAGGGATCCCGCGCGCGGCGACGAGCTCGGTGAGGCGCTCCGTCTGCGCTTCGATGCCCTCTGCCGCAGACACGACGACCACGGCCGCATCCACCGCCCCCAGGGCAAGCTCGGTCTCCTCGGTGAAATCGGCATGGCCGGGCGTATCGATGAGGAAGAGCTGCGTCCCGCGGTAGGGGAAGGTCACGGCCGCATCGCGTACGGAGATGCCGCGGCGCCGTTCGACGGGCAAAAAGTCCGTGGCGCTCGTCCCGCTGTCCACACTTCCCGCCGTGCGGATGGCCTCTGCCTCGAGCAGGATGCGCTCGGAAAGCGTCGTCTTGCCCGCGTCGATGTGCGCAAAAATGCCGAAGGTGAGTTTGTTCATAGAAAAAGTTTACCGCATGGGCGGGCAGGTTGTCAAGTAAAAGCGCCCCCGCCTTCCCGCCAAAACATGCCCTTCCCCAAACAAAAAATTTTTCTTGACAAACCGCCGCGGATGTGGTATTATTTCGATGAACATCAAAATACGGAGGAGAAGAGATGGATGTATGGGGTGCATTGGCCGACCGTACGCGGCGGGAGATCCTCGACTTATTGCGGGATCGGCCCCACACTGCGGGGGAGATCGCCGACCAATTCTCACTGACGCAGGCGACCGTCTCCCACCATCTTGCCGTGCTTAGGCAGACGGGGCTCGTGACGGCCTCTCGCCGTGCGCAGACCATCATCTACACGCTCGACCCGCGTGCTTTCCGCAAGCTCATCCGCGGCCTCGAGGAATTTTTGAGCACCTGAACCGCGGCAG
>CANQJJ010000015.1 GCA_947624215.1 uncultured Clostridia bacterium | reverse complement strand
TTTCCGTGCGCCGATAGCGGACATGGTACCCACAGAAAATGTCACCCCCCGCTGTGACGCGGAGGGCGACAAGATCGTGGAAGGATGGGCGAGATCATTCGGCAAGAGGAGCTCAGCCGATGAAGCGGACCTGTAAGCCGCTCAGGTCGACGAGATAGAACCAGCCGTCCTGATAGAAAGCGCGGGCGTCCTCGTAATCGGAGATGGTGAACGTGGCGATGTTGACAAACTGATAGCCGTCAAAGCGGAGCAGAAGATAGCAGATCGCATTGTCGGCCTGCGATCGGATGCCGATCCCCACAAGGCCTAAATCCGCATGGATGAAGTAACTCTTGTAATTTTCCGAGAAGAAGGCGGGCGTTTCGTATGCGGTGAAGGGCATTATGGCGTCCTCTGTCTCCTCGTAAAGTTCGATTTTGAGCGAGGAGCCCGTGTTGTCGTCGCCGTAACCGATGCCGAGCAACGTGTCGCCGAAGAACTTTCTGAGCGCAACGGAGTAGCCGGGGATGGTGCCTGTGTCCTTGGAGGAGATGTTTTCGGGATCCGAGAGGTCGAACATGTACACGGGGTCGGTGAGCGAGACGATCATGGCCGTGCAGACATAGGCCTTATCGCCGTCAAAACGGGCAGATTGAATGTTTTCTCCATCCGGTGCGAAGCGCTCGACAGCCGAGACCTGCTGCATCGTTTCCGCGTCGAAAATGAACAGGCTGGCGTTTGATTGCAGTGTCGTTGGAATGGCGCTCGCCCACGGAGCGGAGGAGGATTGGGTGAGGAGGGTTACGCGCGGGACGTCCGCAAAGACGCGGAAATATCCGTCGTATTCGTCCATGCAGTAGCGGTCTTTGATGGTTCCGCAGATCGATGCGGAGGGGCCTACCTCGAACATGCCCCCCTCGAATGCTATGCGGGTGACATCCGTGAACGAGGTGACGACCGCGGATGTGAGGGGGTCGGGCTGATATTCCGCGCGGTAGGAGTAGCTGTTGACGTAGACATTGTGCTCGGAGACATAGACATCGTCGGAGAAGTAGAGGAGCGCCTCGCAGTCGGTGAGCTGACCGCTCGCGGTGTCGACGGCGGCCAAGACGGTAAATTTTGCGCGATCGACCGTCTCGGGATAGAGGATGTTCTCCGCGGAGATGGGCTCGAAGGCGTCCGCCTCCCCGAAGTGGGGGAGAAAGCTCTGCGCTTCGCCGAAGTCGGGGTTGCGCCGCACGACGAAGTTATTGACGATGAGAAGCTGTCCGTCGCAAAGGCGTGAGGAGATGTAGTTTCCTGACAAATACTGCACGCCTGTTACGGACATGGTATCCACGTTTTGTGTGTCGACCGTGATAATGGCGGTATACAAACTGCTTGTTGCGGCGCGGTAACAGGGCACGAGGACAATGATCGTTTTGAGGTCGGGGGAGAGATACATCTCTCGGCTCTCTGTATACCATTGGAAGGAGAAGCCCTTCTCGGGCGCGATTTTTACCTCCCCGCACAGTTTGCTCTGTTCTCCCGCAATCGTGTAGGCGCGCAAAACGAGCTCGTTTTCTTTTTCCGTGAGCATATCCTCCGTGAGATAGAAGAGGTAATTTTGCGAGCGCTTGAAGAGATCCCCTTCGACCATGCCCGCAGTCTGGTTATCGGTCACTTCGACATAGGTGTCGTCGGAAGCGGCGGGTGCATCCGGGGACGCACTCATATCAAGATCGGTTCCGGCGGTTCCGCCGGGTGAAAATTCCGGCATGATTGCGTTGAGCAGGACAGAGCGCTTCGCCCACTCATTAAAATTGCACGTGGAGTGTTTCTGCGTAAAGACGAGGGGGCTGATCTTTTCCATGACGGCGTAGTATTCGCTGTCGCGGTAGAGGGAGAGATCGGGCGGCCCGCCCACGGTGTAGGGGACGAAGAGCACGAGGTTGAGCGCGAGGACGATCGCGCATGCAGACGCAATTCCCCCCACCCATGCCCGGATCTTATGCTTTCGTTTTGCTTTTATCTTCGCTTGGATGTCATCCGCGCGTTCACGGTAAGTCTTCATGAGAATAGCCCTCCTTTTCGAGTTGTTCTTTGAGCGCGGTCTTGCCGCGGGCGAGCAGGTTGTAGACCTGCTTTTTTGTGCGTTTCAGGATGGCGGCGCACTCCTCCACCGAGAAGCCCTCGAGGTAGACGAGATAGACGGCGTCGCGGTAGGGCCCGTGCAGGGCGGCGAGGGCGGTATAGAGCATGCGGCTGTGTTCGCGCCGTTCGAGCTCTTGCAGGGCGTCGGAGATAAGATTTTCGTCTAAGGCGACGAGGCGTCTTCTGAAACGGAGGTGGTCGTAACACTTGTTGCGCACGGTGCGGAAGAGGTAGGCGCGCAGGGCCGCGTCGTTTCCGAAATATTTTCTCTTGGAAATGAGCGCGACGAAGGCGTCCTCCGCGATATCTTCCGCGGCGGCGGGGTCGTTGGTGATGCGGCAGGCAAAGCGCACGAGCATGTCGCTGAAGATCGCGACGAGCTCCTCGAGCCCGCGGTCGTCACCGCGCAGGTATTGGATATAGGCATGCGTTCCCGGGTCGGTCATTTCCCATCTCCTACCATTCAAACGGACAACCCTTGCAATTTACTCACCCTCCCGGGCAAAATTTCCCAAGTTTTCACAAATTTTCATTAAGGTCATGCTCCGATGATACCACAAACCGTGAAAAACGTCAAATAAGCGGCGCGGAATATAACAAAACGGCCCACCCGAGTGAAAGCCGTTTTTGACAAAATAAGTACATAGATTTACATAATCTACGGTTCTATCGCGCATTGAATCCAAAAAAAATTATAGCAGAATTTTCAAAAAAAGCAAGTATTTTCACTGATTTTTTGTAGATCCCCCGATTATTTTCACAATTCTTTTTCCGAAATGGTTTTTTTCGCCCTCGCGAGAGGGTTTTCGTGTACGTAGATTATGTAAATCTATGTACATGCCCGCGCAGAAATTTTCAGCCATCTCTGAAAAGGAGGAAAAAAGATGAAGAAAAGGAGGATCGGGATCTTCTCGATCGCGCTGGCGTTGGCGCTGTCGCTCTCGTTTGCGGCCGTTTTTGCTTTGACGTCTGCAAGTAGGGCGTATGCCGCGCGCGGCGGTGACGGGGAGTGGGTCACCGTGGACGAGATCTATGACGATGAGACCCAATCGTTTGACAGCGCCAAACTGATGGACCTCATCGAGGCTCTCATGGGCGAGCGGTCGTATAACGCCCTAAAAACGGCGGCAAGCACAACAGCCACTTCCGCGACTTTTCGCAATGAAAACGACGGGAAAAACGTTTCGGTGTATTTCGGCGGGATGAAGTGGGACGCCGTGTACCTTACAACGGCGCAGGACAGCGGCACAAACACCAAAGAGGGCGATATCATCCTCGACTTGTGGCGTTCCTCAGATACGCTTACGGCGGGTGACGTCGCAACCTATTCGGGCTTTTGGTCCGACAAAAGCACCGACAAGGAGTATCCCTCGAACATGTATTCCACGAGCAAGATCCGCGTGGAGACTTTGAACGCGGGCGGGAAGTATACCAAAATCATCGGCGGCGGCCCGACGGTGGACCCGACAGAACACAGCCAGGACAGCGGAAACAAATACGCCCGCTTTACGATGGAAAGTGTGCCGAACAGCTTGACGGAGTACCTTGCCAAGCCCTCCGAAGTGGGGTATCAGGAGACGGAATTCGATGCGGGAACGATGAAGTCATTTTACGGATACAACGCGGACTACTATTTTCTCCCAAACGACGCATACGGTACGCCGAGTGGTGGCAAGTGGTATAATGGCGGCTCTATCGACATGAGCAAGTACAGCAGCAAGGGGGAAGATGTAACGGCATACGATGCGTGGCAAGACGACTACCTTTGGCTCCCTTCTCTGACGGAAACGGGCATGTCCAATGATACCGTAAAAGACGTCTACGGTAGCGGACCTGATTTTGTCGGCGACGGCATGTGGGATACCGACGCGGCACTTCGAAGTGCTAACAGCGGCATCGGGCTGGGCCGTTGTTGGCTCCGCTCCGGCGGTGCCTATGACGCGCAGCGCGCGTACCTGCTCAACGCTTCCGGCAATCGCGACCAGCTTGTTGTGAACAACGCCAATATTGACAAGGGCAGCTGCGGGGTGCGCCCTGCGCTTCACTTCAATCTGTCTGCTGCCGCGCGCAAAGCGATACTCGATAAAGATAGTTGGAAGGATGAAACAAAGACCTACTCCCCCGACGGTGTGAAATGGAAGCTCGTAGATACCGACCTGGTAGAGATCTCCGCCGTTGAAAAAGACGGAGATACGAGTTGGTATAGCGATCATACCATTACGGCGGACAAAGTAGGCGAATACAAAATTCAAGTCGAGCCCTCAACGGGTTTCCAGTGGAAGAACGGCACAAGTGACGCGATCACCGTTACATATAAAGTCGTGCCCGCCGATATGACGGTGACGTTCAACAACAATGGATCGGGGGTGTTCAATAACGGGAGACTTGAACAGAAGCGGGAGTTCGTTTACAGTTTGGATATGGAGCCGATCCCACTCAAACTGCCCGATCCGACCGATAAAACATTCCCCATCAATTGGAAGGGGGTTACATGGTACAGGGAAACCATAGACAAACTTGAGATACAGTATATCGTACAAAAATATGAAGAAACAGCGTATAAAGAAGATACGATAAAGAGCTATCTCGATGCGCTGAAAGCCGAACAACATTCCACAGAGTGGAAGAACTACGAGAACCTTGGCGACGATAAGACCGCCCAAGAGCCGATGTTCTACGTCGTGTATTTCAAAGCGGTGGATACCGAGGGCAACCACAACACGTGCTACAACTATTTCGTCATCCATATCGCGGCAGAAAAGCTGAACATCACGCTGACCGAGGCGGCAAAAACGGGCTTTGCTAAGGGCGTGGAGTACGGCGACGTCGCTCACACGAAGGCGGACTTTGAACAGAATATCCTCGGCGGCATCCAAAAAGTAATGGGGCAACTCGATAGAGACAAAACGAGAGACTTCAAAGACAACATCGAAGACTACACGTTCTATCTCCGCAAGGACAACTCCATGCAAGGCGGTGTCGTTCAGGACGACGGCGATATTTACACCGTTGAAGAGGACGGCATCCATTTGCAGAACGGCTCGCAAAAGGTAGAAAACCTGCCGCTCGGCACCTATCATCTCTACGTCGCTGCCAGGGACACAAATACTTCAAATTATCTTACGTTTGCGTGGACGGACGGCAGGCCGAGTTTTAAGGTTTCGGAAAGACAGGTGAAAGTCACGCTGACCTTTGAGAAAGGGGCGACTTACGGGGAGGCCCACACAGATTGGGTGACGGCGACCGCCTCCCGCGCGACAGAGGGTGCAGTCGGTTCTTGGTATGCCCCAAATGAGGCGAAGAGTGATGATGATTTCGATGTCCTCGGTCTTTCCTATACTTTGGAAACGACGAGCGCCGCACCGGGCAACACTACGCCTGCGGGCACCCATACCGTCTTGCCGAAGTGGACGAATGAAAATTATGCCGTGCAATTTGCAGACGAGCACGGCGGTAGGACGTTCGAGTACGCCATCGCAAAGGTAACGCTCACCGTGACGGCGAACGATAGGCAAATTACTTACGGCGACGATCCTTCCGATGGCGGCGTGGAGTACAGCGGCTTTGTGAACGAAGAGAACGAGAATGTTCTTTCGGGCACGTTGGCGTTTGATTACAGCGGGTATGCAGCGTTTGAGAATGTCGGCGAATACGTCATTACGCCGAGCGGGCTTTCCTCGGATAATTATGACTTTGATTATAAAGAGGGAACGCTTACCGTAACCCCGAAAGAGATCCAAGCTGTTTGGGGCGACGAGAGTTATACCTACACGGGATCGGCGTTCGCCAAACTTCCCACTGCGACTGCGGCGGGTATCGGCAACGACGGCACGTTTACGCTTTTGGTCGCATTGAGCAACTCCGCACAGACATTCCAGAACGCAGGCGGCTATGCCTTCAAGGCGGCGCTCGATGGCGCGAACCCCACGACAAAGAACTACACGCTCGATGAGAATACAGAGACGCATGCCTACATCGTCGAAAAACAGACGGTGACTGCGCCGACGATCGCAAGCAAGGTGTATAACGGGGCGACGCAGAGGGCAGATGTCAATGGTTCCGCGCTCTACGATGTGAGCGAAAATAGCGGCGGGATCGATGCGGACGATTATAACGTCAAACTCACGCTCAAAGACAGCGCAAACTATAAATGGGCAAACGGCGATGAGGCGGAGATCATGCTCATTTTCTCCATCACCAAGATGACAGTCGCCGTCGAATGGGAAGAGAAAAATTACACCTACACCTCATCCGAGCTACCCATGCCCGAGGGAAAGGCACATGGAGTGAGTAAAGACGGCGAACTCCCGTTGACGATTTCGCTCAAAACTCCCGCAGGCGGGAAGTTCCAAGAGGTGGGAGATTACACTTTCGCGGCGGCCTTCAAGGGCGATTTCGCAAAGGCCGAAAACTACAACCTCGTCGCGACCGAAGAGAAATATACGATCGCAAAGGCGACCGTTTCCGTGACGTGGGAAGAGAAGAATGATACCTACACGGGCTCCGTGCTACCCATGCCCAAGGCGACGGTGCACGGACTCGGTGAAGACGGGGAGTTTGTCCTCGACGTTGCAATGAAAACCCCCGCGGGCGGGCAGTTCCAAAACGCGGGCGAGTACGCCTTCACGGCTGCGTTTGCAAGCAGCGATTCTGCAAAGGCCGAAAACTACAACCTTGTCGCGACCGAGAAGAAATACACGATCGCAAAGGCCGTGCTCGGGGCGCCCGCGCTCGGGAAGACGTTCGCCTACACGGGGAGCGACCTCAAAGCGGAGATCGTGGAAGCGTTCGGCTATGACGGCGCGCGCATGAGCGTTGCCTTCTTTGCAGATGAGGCGGCAACGGGCGAAGAGCTCGGGAAGATCGTCGGCGCGGGAACGTATTTCGCAAAGTTCACGCTCACCGACAAAAATAACTATTCGTGGGGCCAAACCGCGGACATGGTAGTGCCGTTTGTTGTCGCTAAGCGCATGCTCACGCCCGCGCTCACGGCAGAAAACGTGCAGGCGACCTATGGCGACAGTGCCGCCGCGCTCCGTCCCGCAGCAAAAGGCGTCGAGGACTTCGAAGTCTCTTACCTCTATACCTACGCGGGAACAGAGGGCACCGAATACGCCGCCTCTGAGAACGCGCCCGCCAATGCAGGCAAGTATCTCGTGACCGTCACCGCCATCTATGCGGGCGGGGCAAACGACGAGCCGTTCACCGTTTCGGCCACGACCACGCTCACGATCGCAAAGCGCGCGCTCACCTTCTCCATCGATCCCGCGGAGGGTACGGGCGGGCTCGTCCACGCGGTGTTCAAGGATGCCGCTGGCAATGCGGTGGCCCTCGCAGCAACCGACTACGCGTTCTCCTATGCCTTAGACGGGCAGACGGTGGAGGAGTTCTCGGCGGCGGGTGCGTATACCGTGACCGTCACGCTCCAAGGTGCGGCTGCGGACAACAACACGCTGGAAAATAACACGGCCACCTACACGCTCACGAAGAGCATCGGCGGCGGAACGGGCCCGAACGAGCCGAGCGGCCCGAGCGAGCCGAGCGGCCCGAGTGAACCGAGCGGCCCGAGCGAGCCGAGTGAACCGAGCAATCCGTTTGCGGATTTAGATGTCGGGGCGGTGCTCATCTTCATGGGCGTACAGCTGATCCTGCTCTTCACGGTGATCGGCGCGGCCATTGCAAGAAGGAAGAAAAAGATCGAGGAGGAAATATAACATGATACAAGCATTGAATGCGTCGTTTTTCGGGAAGGAACTTTCTGTCGGGAACGACACGATCATGGCCATTCTGTTGATCGCGGAGGCGGTGGTCTGCGTGCTCTTGGTGGTACTTCTGGTGTGCTATATGGCCCGCAGAAGTGCGAAGAAGAGGGATGAGGTGCCCGCTCCCGAGGAGATGCCCGCGGAAACTTCGGCCGTCGCCCTCACCGAAAGCAGCGACCAATACGGCCAAGACCAATACGGACAGGATCAATATGGACAGGATCAATACGGCCGCACCGACCAATACAACCAATACGATGTGTATGAGCAATACGGCGTCCGCAGGCCTGTGGTGCTGCCGCCCATCGTGATCCCGCCCGCCTATCCCGTCGTCATCCCGATGCCCTATCCTGTGAGCGAAGCAGAAATCGCCGCAAAGAAGAAGGACAAACGGACCAAGTAAGGCCCCAAACCCCAAAGGCATGAAAAGACCCGAGCCGCAAAACCGCAGCCCGGGTCTAAATTTTGTGTGAAACTTCGTCGCACGAGATCACTTTTGGTTGAAGACGGCCTCTTTCAGATCGAACTTGTAGGTGCCGAGGTCGTAGATCATGCTGCTCTCCATGTGCAGGAGCACGTTGCGGTAAGTGTTCGCGTCGGGGTTGACGCATCTCGCATAGATGAGGTCCTGCGCGCGGCCGGGGTTGACGCCCGTGTAGCCGATGGAGAGGTGGTAAGAATCTATCTCGCGCGCGGCTTCCTCCCCGTTGAGTTTGAACGTGCAGGTGTATTTCTCCGAGGCAGGCGTGTCCGAACAGGCGACGGTGGCCACGGACATGGTGGAGGGATTCACCGTGCGGAAGCTGAACGTCGCGGTGGGGTCGAGCCCGCGGATCGCAAAGAGGATCTGCTCGTTGTCGAAGAAACTGCCGCCCCCGCCGATGTCGAGCGTGGTGACCTCGGGCGCATAGCCCTCCGTGCCAACCTTCTCGGGATACGTGAGCGTCACGGTCGAGCTCGTAAGCGCGGCGTCGTATTCCGCGACATAGGTATAGTGATAGGTGAGCGTGACCTCCTCCTTTTTCGTGGCACTCGTACGGGGGAGGTGGCTCGTGATCTCCTTCTCGCTGCGGATGGGCCTCAGCCCGTCGGGGGCGCCGAGGAACCACACCTTGGAGACGATGCTGTCCGTGAAATCCCCGCACGGCTCGCCGTTGAAGAGATAGCGGCCCGTGATGGAGAAGTTGGTCTCGAGATAGTAGCCGAGCGGCTTTCCCTCCGCGGCGGCAATGTTGGCCGCAAAGAGGTTGGTGGTATAGGTGCCCGCGTCGAGCGAGGCGCTGATGTTGTCGTTGGAGCTCTCGGGGGTGAAGGTCACGGTGTAGGTGAGCTGTTCGCTCGTGCCCGTGAGCCCGCCGTAGTTATTCACGGAGGAATACCAATTGGCAGAGACGGGCAGGGAGGGCGTCGTGCCGCATGCCGCGAGGAGGAAAACGGGGGCAAGAACAAGCGCACCCGCGAATTTTTTGATTTTCATAGGCACTCCTTAGGGATGTTACGATCATTATACCACAAATTTTCCGATTTGTAAAAATAAAACGGTGAAAATTTCCCGCAAATATGCTATAATAAGGAAAATATTTTTTGCGGAAGGGGAAGGCCGCGGCAGACGCTCCCCGGTTTTGCCCGTTCCGCATGGACAGGAGCAACCTATGACGAAGATCATCGGCGCTTCCACGCTCGACGACGCACTCAGCGCACTCACCGAGGCCGTGGCCGCCGCAGAGGGGCGCGGGGAGGAGACGCTCGTCTTCTGTGAAGACAGGCTGACCCTTCTCGCCGAGCAGGCTGTGGTAGCGGCAAACGGGGCGACTTTTCTCACCGAGGTCACGACGTTCCGCCGTTTTTTGAAGAAGACGGGGGAGCGGCACACCATCGGCAAGCACGGGTCCGTTCTCGCGACGGCCGCCCTGCTCGGAAAATACGAGGACAAGCTCGGCTGTTTCCGCCGCAATGCCGCACAGGCCGTCTATGAGACGCTTGCCCAGCTCGCCGCTTCGAGCATCACGGAGGACATGCTTTCGGCGAGCGCGGAGGAGGTGGAGGGGCTTTTGAAGTGCAAGCTCGAAGACCTTGCCCTCCTGCTCGGCGGATACAACGCATTTTTGCGGGAGAACGGCCTGCTCGATGAGAACGGCTATTTGGCCCTCCTGCCCGCGCGCATCGGCGAGCTCTCCCCGCGCAACGTCATCTTCTTCGCCTTCCCTTCCTTTACGCGGCAGGCGCAGGCGTGCATCCGTGCGGCCATTGCCCGCCACAATGTCACGGGCATCTTCCTCGCGGGGAAGGAGGAGTTCTATACCCCCGAGGCGGCGCGCGTCTTTTCCAAGGTGGCCGCGGAATTCGGGGCGCCGATCAAGCAGCAATTGCCCTGTTCGCTCACGGGCGACGCCCTGCACATGCAGAGAACGCTCTATGCCTCCGCAAGGCAGATAGAGAAGAAAGGCGGCACCCATGTCTGCGTTTGGACCCCGCGGGACGAGACGGACGAGATGAACGTCATCGCCGCGCGCATCCGCATGCTCGCCGCAGAGGGGAAGAGATACAAGGACATCGCCGTGCTCGTCGGGGGGGAGGAATACTTCCTCGCCGTGCGCAAGGCCTTCGAGGCGTACCGCATCCCCTACTATGCCGACATCAAGCGCAAGTTCTCCGAGCATCCCTTCTGTATCTTCGTGCTCTCGCTTCTGAACGCGGCGGCGGACGGGCTTCTTCCCGACGAGGCGGATGCCGTGGCGGCCAACGTCTACTTCGGCGAGAGCGGAAATTATCGCAATTATCTGAGGCGCTACGGGGCTTTCCGCGGGGGCGCACTCCGCGACGTAAAGCAGGCAGAGAGCGAGGAATACGGCGGCTTCGACGAGATCGAGGCATACCATGTCCGCATGAAGGCCGTCTATGAGCTCTTTAAGATGAAGGGCAGGCGGGCCAAGGGGAGAGAGTATACGGCCGCCATCCGTGCCCTTTGGAAGACGGTGGACGGGGAGAAGAAAACTTCCGAAGTCGCGGCGCGGCTCCCCGAAGAGGAGCGGGCATTTCTCGACATCTCCCGTTTGGAACCCCTGCTCGAAGAGACCGACCGCGTGGTGGGGGAGGAGAGCTACGAGGCGCGCGAGTTCGCAGCCATCTTAAAGAGCGGCATGGAGGCGCTCACCGTCTCCATCCTGCCCCGCCATGCCGACGCCGTCTTCGTGGGGGACGTCACCGAGAGCAAGATCCGCCGCACGCCCGTCTTGTTCTGTGCGGGGCTCACGGAGGAGCTCCCCCGCGTTGCGCAGGACACGGCCGTCATCAGCGACGGGGAGATCAGGCTGCTCGGGCGGCTCAAAGTGGAGCTCGACCCCGAGATCGCCGTCGTCAACGCCCGCGCCAAGGAGGCCTTCTGCCTTGCTCTCTGCTGTTTCGGGGAGGAGCTGTATCTGAGCTGTCCCGTGAGAAAGGGAGGCGCCGAGACGGCCCGCAGCGAGATCTTCTATTACATCGACCGCGCCTTCGAGACCATACCCATGCCCGAGGTCTACCCCTACGACAGGTGCGAATACACCCCCGCGCTCCTCGCATATTTCAGGGACCTCGACGCCGCAGGAGAGGGGGCGGAGCACATCGTGCGGTACTCTGCCATGCGGGAAGTGCTCGAAAGCCTTTCCGCGGAGCATGCGGGCGGGCAGGAGGACGCGGAGGCGCTCTTGGGCCGCCGCACCAAGGAGGATACCCCCGCGGCGGGGGCGCTCTGGGCAGACCGCGAGCTGGCCCCGACGCATTTGGAGGCCTACTTCGAGTGCCCCTACAAGGGCTTTGCGCTGCGGGCGCTGCGGGTCACCGAGAACGAGGAGCACACCCTTCTCGACGGCGCCGATGCGGGGACCTTTCTCCATGCCGTTTTGGAGCGCGTGGGGCCCGCGTTCAACAGGATGCAGTCGGAAGAAGAGGTGCGGGCGGAGGCGGAAAAGATCGCGCGCGGGCTGCTCCTGCAACCGCGGTTTGCGGCCGTCTCGGATACCAAGGCGGGCATGTATGCGGGCGGGAGGCTCGTGGAGGACGCCGTCACGGTCGCGGCGGCGGCATATACCCAGCTCAAGGGCTCGGCATACCGCGTCAAGGAGACGGAGGCCGCCATCTCCATCCCAGCATTGGGGCTCCGCGGCAA
Organism: uncultured Clostridia bacterium; assembly: GCA_947624215.1. GTDB lineage: Bacteria > Bacillota > Clostridia > Christensenellales > Borkfalkiaceae > Gallimonas. The sequence continues at coordinate 25,504 of CANQJJ010000015.1, read as the reverse complement.
GGCCGACCGCGTGGACGTCGCAGACGGGTTCGTGCGCGTCATCGACTACAAATCCGGCCGCATCGAGAGCGACGCGGTGGGGTATTACACGGGCAGAAAATTGCAACTGCCTCTGTATCTGAGGGCGGTTTCGCAGGACAAGCTCGCGGCGGGCGCCTTCTATTTCCCCGCGGCGGACGCCTTCGTGAGCGAGAATTTAGACGAGCGTTTCCGCATGAAGGGGTTCTTCTGCAAGGATCCCGAAGTCGTCGACGGGCTGGACACGACCCGCCCCGCCAAGGCGGGCAAAGACGGCAAGACGACCCGCGAAAAGAGCGGATTTTTCGAGAGCGGGAGCACTTCCGCCCTGCCGCGGGAGCAGTTTGAGGACTTTCTCGACTACGCTTCCCTCGTCGCCCGCGGGGCCAAGCGGGAGATGGAGGCGGGCAACATCGCCCCCTCGCCCTACGAAGGGGCCTGCATTTTCTGCAAACTCAAGGGCATGTGCGGATTCGTGGGGGAGGCGCGCAAGGAGCGTTCGATCAAGACGGGCGGGATCGCCGCCATCGCAAGAAATGCCCGCGGGAGCGGAGAGGAGGAGACAAAGTGAGCCTTACAGAGCAACAGCAGAGGGCCGTTGAGGCACGCGGGAAGACCATCGTCTCCGCGGCGGCGGGGAGCGGGAAGACGCACGTCATGGTCACGCGGTTCGTCCGCCTCATCACCGAGGAACACGCCGACGTGCGCAACATGCTCGCCGTCACCTTCACCAACAAGGCCGCGGCACAGATGCGCGACCGTATCCGCAGGGCGCTTTTGGAGGGCATTGCCAACTCCGAAGGGGAGCGGCGGGAATTCCTCACGGGGCAGCTCAGAAATCTCCCCCTCGCAGACATCTGCACCATCCATGCCTATTGCGGGAGATTGCTCCGCACCTTCTTCTATCTCATCGGCATCGACCCCGCCTTCCGCATCGTGGGGGGGGAGGACGCCGAGGGTCTCGCGCTCTCGGGGCGCGCCATGGACCGCGTCTTCGAGGACGCCTACGAGGGCAACGTCGCGGGCTTTGAAAACCTGCTCGACGTCTTCTTCCGCAAAAAGGACGCCAGCCTCAAACAGCTCGTGCTCGAACTCTACGGGAAGGTGCGCAGCGACGCGCACTACCGCGACATGCTCTCGAAGATCGCCGCGGGCGGGGAAGACACCTTTGCCGAGGCGGAGGACCTGCTCTTTGCGGAATACGGGCGGCGGATCGTGCGCTGTCTCGACGGCCTGCACGCGCTCGGGGAGAAACTGCCCGCCTTTGCCTCCCCCAAGCTCGACGCCTACTACACCGAGCTCGAAGAGGCGATCCGCTATGCCTGCGGTGCCGCCGACCTCTACGACATGGCCGTGCGCACCGCCTGCGAACTCAAATGCAGGTTGCCCTCGGAGGAGAAGATCTCCGACCCCGCCGAGGCCCGCGTGACGGGTGCCTTGAAGGGCATGCGGAAGCAGTTCTACGGCATCCGAGACATCGTCAAGGGGTACCATGCCCGCGATGAGGAGCGAGAGAAGTATCTGAGCAGCCAAAAACAGGTCACGGCGCTCGCGGCCCTTACCCTCGCTTATGACGAGGCCTACACCGCGGTCAAGCGGGAGGCGGGCGTGCTCGACTATGAGGATTTGGAGCACCTTGCCATCGCGCTTTTGGGCCGTGAAGAGGTGCGCGGCGCCCTCAAAGAGAAGTATGACTACGTCTTCGTGGACGAGTATCAGGACGTCAACTCCATGCAGGAGGAGATCATCTCCCTGCTCGCGGGCAAAGACGTCTTCCTCGTCGGCGATCTGAAACAGGCCATCTATGCCTTCCGCGGCAGCAAGTCCGTCTTCTTCGCCCAAAAGGAGAGGGAGTTCGCGGAGTCGGGCAACTGCCTCCCTTTGAGCGCCAATTTCCGCTCGGCGGAGGCCATCCTCGGGGCCGTCAACACCGTCTTCTCCGCGGCCCTCGGCGACCGCTACACGACGCTCGGCGGTGGGACGCTCTACGGGGACCACTGCGGGGAGGTCATCGTCCACTACCTCGGGGAAGAAGAGCCCGTTGAGACGGCGGAGCGGGGAGTGTATTCCGTGAAGAAGGCGGCGGCCGCGGCCAAGACGGATGCGACGGCAGAGCGCGTGGCGGCCATCATCGAGGAGGAATGCGGCGCCCGTCCGGGGCTCGGCAGGGAGTTCTTCGATACGACGCCCATGGACCCGCCCCATGAGAAAGAGGCGCGCGGTCTCCAGAAGGTGACTTACGGCGACATCGCCGTGCTCGTGCGCAAGAACAGGCAGACGGCGGCGGCCGTCGTGAGGGCGCTTGCAGAGCGGGGCATCCCCGTGACGGCGGAGGCCAAGATCAACATCTGCGATTATTTCGAGGTGCGCCTGCTCCTCGATTGGCTGTCCTTTCTCGACAACCCCGCGCAGGACATCCCCATGGCCTCGGCGATGCTCTCCGTCATCGGAGGATTTGGCGACGGGGAACTTTCGGCCATCCGTCTCTATGCAAACGGGGCGGGCGCGGGCGGCAGTTTCCGCGAAGCGTGCAAACTTTATGCCTCCGGAAACACCGACGCCGTTGCGGAAAAGCTCGCCGCTTTCGGCGTGCGCGTGCAGAGATACCGCGACCTCATGTGCGTCCACACGGCCTCCGAGATGCTGACCACCCTGCTCGCCGACGGCCTCGAGGCCCAGATCGCGGCCAAGGGGGAGAGCGAGGTGCGCTTGGGACGGGTGCGCAGGCTGATCGCCGAGAGCGAGAACTCAGACGACGTGCACAGCTTTTTGGCACGGCTCCGCGACTGCGACTACAAGGTGGATCTCTCCGAGGCGGGCGGGGAAAACGCCGTCCACGTCCTCACCATGCACGCCGCGAAAGGGCTGGAATTCCCCGTCGTCATTCTCATCGATCTGGATGACAAGATCCGCGGGCTGGATCTGCGCAAGGACCTCCTCTGGACGGACAAGTTCCACATCGTGCTCCGGGCCTACGATCTGCAGAAGAAGACCTACCGCGACACCCTGCTCAGGCAGGCCTCCAAGGAGTATGCCATGCGCGAAGCCGTCGACGGGGAGCTCAATTTGCTCTATGTCGCCATGACGCGCGCCCGTTATCGCATGCATCTCGTGTTTTCCGACGGCGCCCCCGCCTATGCCACCGCCGAGGAGGAGCTTGCCGCCTACTCCGTGCCCGACGCCGAACGCCTCTCAGACTTCATCCCCCGCCTCTTGCTCGGCGCCACCGCCGAAGACATTGCCACGATCCATCCCGTGGGGGCAGGGAAGGAGCCCGTCTACCGCAGCGATCCCGCCGAGGCAGAACGCATCAAAAGGGCGATGCGGCCGTATGCGCACGAGGGCGGAACGCGCGTCCCCGTCAAGGATTCCGCAACGGGCCTGCTTGGGAGAAGGGCACCCATGTACAGGGAGGAGGCGGAAGAAAACGAGGCACCCATGTCTGAGATGAGCACTGAGGATGCGGGCATGGGTAGGGGATATTCTGCCGAAGTCGGAACGGCCTATCACGCCTTTTTGGAGCACGTCAATTTCGGCGAGGATGCCGTGGCCGAGCTTGCGCGCATGCGGGAGGAGCACATCCTGCCCCCCGAACAGCTCGCGCTCCTCGACGCGGACAAACTTTCCGCCATTCTCTCTATGCCCCATCTCCGCGGGCTCAAGGGGAAGAAGACGTATCGCGAGCAACGGTTTTTGGCGCGTTTTCCTGCGGGCGAGTTTGCCTCGAGCTACGGCGCCGTGTCGGACGAGGAGGTCCTCTATCAGGGGGCGATCGACCTGCTCGTCGAAGAGGGCGGCGGGGAGTACAGCGTGATCGACTATAAATTCTCCGCGATGGGGGCGGAAAAACTGCGCGCGCACTATGCCGTGCAGCTCAAACTCTACCGCATGACGGTGGCGCGCATCATGAAGACGGACCTCTCGCATGTCAAGGTGTATCTCGTCAACATCGCGCGCGGCTACGAGGTCCTCTGCCCGTAAACCGCCGAAATTTCCCATAAAATTGCAAAAACTCCCACGCTTCGGCGCTCATTTCTGGCAATCCTTGCATGGGAGTTTTTTATGGACGCATTTGATCTTCTCGCCGGTGCGCTGGCCGGCATCCCCGATTGGGCCCTCTTTTTTGTACCCGCTCTGCTTCTTCTCTATACGCTCGCCACGGTGCTGTTCGGCGGGCGGCAGGTGTATCCCTACGTCGCCTTTTCTCTCATCGTGCTTGCGGCCGTGCTCGGCGCGGGGCGCGGGGCGGCGGTAGACCTCATCTATGTCGGGTTGACCGCGTCGGTGGGGGGCATGTCGCGAATGGTGCTTTCGCTAACGCCTCCGCGCGCAAAAAACAGGCGGGAGTGTACGCCCCGGTTTGAGGACATTCAAACGGCCCGTGCGGAGAGCGCGGCGGGGGAGGTGCCCGCCTATATCCCCGTTGAAAAGTGCGGGATCGACATGGCGCACGCGCGGGAATATCTGCAACGGCTTCGCAGGGCGCCTCTGTCGGCGGGGGACAGGCTGGAAGTGGACGTCCTCGGGCGCAGTTTGGAGAGTATGAACAAGGCCGCGCTGACGGGGGAGGAGCTCGTGCGCATCAACGAGAGCCTTGCCGCCCTGTTCAAGATCGCAGCCAAATATTTCCGCTGAGCATCTGCTGAGCACAAAAAACCCGCACGCCGTGCGGGTAAAATTTTTAGTAATCGGTGCGGCCGACGAGATAATCTATCGTCACGCCGAGGGCGTCCGCGAGACGGATGAGCATGTCGATATCGCATTCGCGCTGCCCCAGCTCCCAATAGGAGAGGTTGCGCGGGAGTGTCCCGCATCGTTCGGCGAGCTCCCTACGCGAGAGCCCGAGCTCCACCCGCGTCTCTTTCAACCGTTTTGCAAACAGATTCATAACTATATTATGAAAGGAAATCTCCCCAAAACGCTTGACATGGAACAAATTGTTCCATATATTAGATGATAGGACCTCTTGGCAAGCCCTGCGGGCGATGAATGGGGGACGCGGGGCCCAATCGAAGCGTCGTTCTGCCCGTCCGAGGCCAACCCGAGCGTCATTCTGAGCCGAAAAGGTATGAGTTTGAGCGAACTGCCCATCCGCGAAGAATCTTGCTACGACCAAGTGTTGTGTGAACGACCAAGGCATCTCCAATCACGTCATGTTGAGCGTAGTCGACCGCGCGAGGGTTCTATTGGTATTCTAAGCGCGACACGAGCCGTAGGCGAAGTAAACATCACCTTATTATTAAGACTGCGGTGACCCTTCAACTACGTTCAGGGTGACGTAATAGAACTCTTGGTCTCTTTATCAAGCAGTCGGACTTCGTTCTTCGGGATCCTTCGGGGACAGTCGTGTAGGACTTCGTATCATCATTCCGCCTCAGGATGACGCGCTTACCACCACACGAACTTCGTTTGATGGTACCATGTCTACGATCGAGCCCAATCCACGCGTGCCCCCTCCATGGGAGGGGGGTAGGGGGTGGGGTGGCGACGGGGCCCAATCGAAGCGTCATTCTGCCCGACCAAGCCCAATCAAAGCGTCATTCTGCCCGACCGAGCTCAATCGAAGCGTCATTCTGAGCCGAAACGGCATGACTTTCATCGAACTGCCCATCCGCGAAGGAATCTTATTACGCCCAAGCCCGTGTGAGCGACCCCTTGGCGCCCCTGTAAGGGGAGCTCCGCCGACGCCCTTTCGGCGGTGAGGGGTTTTACGCATATAAAACCGTAGGACTGAAACCCTTTCGGCGCACAAGGGCGGTGCGCCACTGTCTCGGGCAGGTAGAGTCCCGCGTTACTTCGCCTACGGCTCGTGTCGCGCTTGGAATCCCAATAGAAGCCTCGCGCGTTCGGTCACCGTTCGCGCCTTCCGATGCGCTCACTCACCGCAAAACGCCGCCCACAGCACACTGTGCTGATGTGCGAGAACGCGTTTTGCGACCTTTCAGGGACAGCAAGAGGCCACGCGCTTACCACACCTCACGGGATCAATACTGCGTCAGGGTATTCACGGTGAGGGCGAGCAGTTTTCCCGCGCGGCGGGCCGCCGAGAGCAGAGCAGGCGTGACGCACTCCCCCGCCTGTGCGATCGGTCTTCCCGCGTTGTCATAGACCGCCCTCTTCACATACCGCCCCAAGAGGTTTGTGCGGTCGGCAAATCCCTTTGGCGCGGGGGGATCGGCGACGTCGGGCCCCGGTTCCCGCATGGGGGGAACGAGGTAGGGCACGTTCTCCGCAGGCTCCTCCCCCGGGCGGTGGGGGACCTCCCGCTTTGTCCCGGCAACGCTCTCCCGCCTCTTTCGCGCTCCCTCGGGCCTGCTCTCGCGCAGGCTTTTTTTCATGAGCGCACGCTCCTCCGCACTCTCATAAATGATGACAGATTCCATCACGGAGACGCGCGAGATGGGTACCATGTCCGCGGTGTTGCCCTCCGTAACGATCAGACAGGGCTCTTCGCCGAAGCATACGTCGCTCACCGTGCCGAGCAGTTTTCCCCCGCCCGTGTAGGCGTGTTTGCCGACGGGGGAGGGGATGCCCGTCGGGGTCGTCAGCCTTGCCTTGCCCGCGATAACGGCGTCCGAGACGGCGCGCACCGTCCTTTGGGGGAGGTAGATCTCCTCCTCTTCACTGTCCGCCACTACGAGGCAGAGCGGTTTTTTGTAGTCGCGTGAAAGCCTGACGTCCGTGACGTAACCGAAGGCCTCCCCGCCCGGTGAGAGCACGGGCTTCCCGATAAAGTTTGAAATTTGCATAGCCACCTCTTTTTTTCTATGGTATTCCCCGCCGCCGCAGCGATGCCGCCCATGTTTTGCGGGAAAAAGGGAGATTTTGTCAAAACGTCTTGCCAATTTGCCCGCTTTGTGATACAATATCCCCTGTAGATCTTGAAACCATTCTCTTGGAGGAAGTAATGCTGTCGATCGTAAAGACCCTCGCCGCCGAATTGCAAAAGAGCGAGGAGCATGTCGGGAACGTCATCAAGCTGCTCGATGAGGGAAACACCGTGCCCTTCATCGCGCGTTACAGAAAGGAGATGCACGGCACGATGGATGACCAGACCATCCGCACCCTTGCCGACCGTCTCCAATACCTTCGCAACCTCGAAGCGCGCAAGGAGGAAGTGAAAAAATCCGTGGAGGGGCAGGGCAAGCTCACGCCCGAACTCACGGAGGCCATCGACAACGCCGTAACGCTCGCCGAAGTGGAGGACCTCTACCGCCCCTACAAGCAGAAGCGGCGCACCCGCGCGACCGTTGCAAAGGAGAAGGGGCTCGAACCGCTCGCCGCGACGCTCTATGCGCAGGAGCCCGCCTGCCCCGACCCCGCGGCAGAGGCCGTGAAATACCTCGACCCCGAACAGAAGGTCTTTACCGTGGAAGACGCCCTCGCCGGCGCGAGCGACATCATTGCCGAGTGGATCTCCGATGACGCCGCCATCCGCAAGCACCTGAGGGCACTCTTCGTGCAGTGCGCAGACGTCGTCTCCGCCGCCGCCAAGAAGGACCCCGAAGACAGCGTCTACCGCAATTATTACAACTTCTGCGCGCCCGTCTGCAAGATACAGGGGCACCAGGTGCTCGCCGTCAACCGCGGGGAGCGCGAGGAAGTCTTGAAAGTGAACATCTCCATGAACCGCGACGCCGCCATCAACGTGGTGTGCCGCTATGCTTTGAAGTCTCCCGCCTGCCGCTCGACCGCCTTTGTGCGCGCGGCCGCGGAGGACGCCTACGACCGCCTCATCTTCCCCTCCGTGGAGCGCGAGATCCGCGCCATGCTCACCGAATCCGCCTCGGAGGGCGCCATCGGGCAGTTCGCGCTCAACCTTCGCCCCCTGCTCATGCAAAGGCCCGTCAAGGGGTTTGTCACGATGGGGCTGGATCCCGGCTACCGCATGGGCTGCAAGGTGGCCGTGGTAGACGGGACGGGCAAGGTGCTCGATACCGCCGTCGTCTACCCCACCTACGGCGAGAAGCAGAAGCAGGAGTGCATCACAAAACTCGCGTCGCTCATTCGAAAACACAGCGTGCGCCACATCGCCATCGGCAACGGTACGGCGAGCCGCGAAACAGAGCAGATGACCGTCGAGCTCATCGCCTCTCTCGGACATGGTACCGACGTTTCTTATGTCATCGTCAACGAGGCGGGGGCTTCGGTGTATTCGGCCTCCCCGCTCGCGGCCAAGGAATTTCCCGAATACGACGTCAATCTCCGCTCGGCTGTCTCCATTGCAAGGCGCCTGCAAGACCCGCTCGCCGAGCTCGTCAAAATAGATCCCAAGTCCATCGGCGTGGGGCAATACCAGCACGACATGCCCGAAAAGCGGCTCTCCGAAGCGCTCGACGCCGTCGTGGAGGACTGCGTGAATGCCGTCGGCGTGGATGTGAATACGGCTTCGGCGCCCCTTCTCTCCCGCGTCTCCGGTCTGAACAGCGGCGTTGCGGCGGGGATCGTCAAATACCGCGAGGACAACGGCATGTTCACGGCGCGCCGCCAGCTTTTGAAAGTTCCCAAGCTCGGGGAGAAGGCCTTCGAGCAGTGCGCGGGCTTTTTGCGAGTCCCCGAGAGCAAGAACGTGCTCGACAACACCGCCGTGCACCCCGAGAGCTATGCCGCGGCAGAGAGATTGCTCGCGCTGTGCGGCTACACCGACGAGGACGTCCGCGCAGGCAGGCTCACGGGCATCCGCGACCGCATCAAGGAGCAGGGTACGGCCAAGCTCGCCGCCGCATGCGGGGTGGGCGTGCCCACGCTCAACGACGTCGTCACCGAGCTCATGAAGCCCGGTCGCGACCCCCGCAACGATCTTCCCGCCCCCGTTCTCAGAAAGGACGTGCTCTCTGTCAAGGACCTCATCCCCGGCATGGAGCTCAAGGGGACGGTGCGCAACGTCGTCGATTTCGGCGCCTTTGTGGACATCGGCGTGCACCAGGACGGCCTCGTGCACATCTCGCGCATCGCCGACCGCTTTGTCCGCCATCCCTCTGAGGTCGTCTCGGTTGGGGACGTGGTGACGGTGTGGGTCGTGGAAGTGGACGAGAAGAAGAACCGCATCTCGCTGACGATGAAAAAACCCAAAGTATAAAGATCCGTCCAAGGCCTGAAAAGGTCTGAAAAGGCCTCCGAATAGGCCGAAGCAAAAGACGAAGCAACGAAAAGCAACGGCATAAGCGCCGCCGTTCCCCCGCGGAACGGCGGTATTTTCTTGCCTTGTCATAGAAAATCATGACGGGATGGGGTTACGCTCTTGACAGGAGGCAAAAAATCAAGTATAATGGGGAAGAAAAAATTACAGATTTCTCCCTTTTTCGGGGGAAATCGACAGCGCGGGAGATACAATATGATCAAGGTCGCAATGACGGGCACAAGCGGTCAGATGGGGAGGGAAGCCCTCCGGCAGACGCTCGGGCTTCAAAACGTCGGGCTCGTGCGGGTGCTGCTCAGCGCCAAAAAACGCAACGATAAACTCGCGAAAAAGCTCTTAAAACAATACGGTCCCCGCATCGAGATCGTGCGCGGGAGCGTCTCGGATGAAGAGGTTTGCAGAAGGCTTGTTTCGGACATGGGGTACGTCGTTCACATGGCGGCCGTCATTCCGCCCGCGTCCGACGCCGATCCCCGTGCGAGCGAGGCGTGCAACAGACAGGGGACCGTGGCGCTCGTCAACGCTGTCAAGGCGGCCGTCCCGCAGCCCAAATATATCCACATCTCCACCGTCGCCCTCTACGGCAACCGCAACGAGAAACATCCTTTCGGGCGGGTGGGGGATCCCCTCATCGTCTCGGCCTTCGACCGCTATGCCATGGACAAGCTCTTCGGCGAGCGGTATTGCCTCGACGCGGACCTCGACTGCTGGGCAGTCCTCAGACAGACGGCCATGCTGCACCCCGACATGATGAAGAACAACGTCTCCGACGGCCTCATGTTCCACACGGCCTTGAACGCCCCCCTCGAATGGGTGAGCGCGCGGGACAGCGGCTACCTCATCAGGCGCATCCTCGAGCGGGACAGCGCGGGCGAGGTGGACGGGTTCTGGAAGAAGATCTACAATATCGGCGCGGGTTTCAAGGGCAGAGAGACGGGGTACGATACCTTCAACGACGGCTTTGCCATCATCGGCGGCTCGGCCGAGAAATTCTTCAAACCGTATTGGCTCGCGACGCGCAACTTCCACGGACTGTGGTTCTATGACGGCGGCGAACTCGAAGCGCTCTTCGGCTACCAGCGGGACGGCGTGCATGACTATTGGAAGGAGATCGCGCGCCACCATAAAATTTACGCGCTCGGCAAATTCGTGCCCGCGCCCCTCATCGACTTCTTCCTCTTCCGCTGTCTGCGCGATCATCCCAATTCGCCCTACCGCTGGGTGAAGGAGGAAGACACGGCGCGCGTCATAGCGACCTTCGGCTCCATGGAGGCGGCCCGGGCCCTTTCCCGCGATTGGAAGGACTACAAGCTCATGGCGAAGGGGGACTTCGGCGACTACGACGCGATGCGCGAGGAGAAAAACGCCGTGCTCCTCTCCCATGGCTACGACGAGAGCAAGCCCCTCGGGGAGCTCACGTTGGAAGAGCTCAGGGCGGCGGCTGCTTTCCGCGGCGGGGAATGTCTTGCGGAGGAATACGGCGGCGACCCCTACGATAAGCTCGCGTGGCGCTGCCATGACGGCCACACTTTCGAGGCGAGCGTCTACACCGTCTTAAAGGGCGGGCATTGGTGTCCCGTCTGCCACATGCCGGCGCCTTGGGACTTCGACCGCATCGCCAAGACCAGCCCCTTCATCGCACAGGTGTGGTATGATTCGCACGCGGAGGACGAGGACCTCGTCTACGACCTCGAAGACGGCCGCGCGGTCATAAAGGAGCTCGGATGAACATCCTCTTTTGCGTCTTTTCGGGCACGGGCAACACCCGCCGCGTTTCAGAGACTTTTGCGGGAGAACTCGCCGCGCTCGGGCACACCTCCGAGCTCTTCATGATCAAAAAGGGGGCACCCATGCCCGAAATCGAGGCTTACGATCTGCTCATCGTGGGCTATCCCGTGCACGCGTTCAACGCTCCGACGACCGTGCTCTCTTTCCTCAGATCCATGCCCGAAGGGGGGAAGACGGTCTACCTTTTGCGCACCTCGGGCGAGCCCTCCAAGCTCAACGACGCCTCGGGCATCACTCCCCGCCGCATCCTCACCAAGAAGGGGTATACCGTGAAGGGCGAATTCACCTACGTCATGCCCTACAACATCCTGTTCCGCCACTCCCAAGGCATGGTCTCGCGCATGTGGAAGACGGCGCTTGCCCGCATCTATCGCGACGTGCACATTGTGGACGCATTGCAGGGGGATCTCAGACATGTCGGCCCCGTCCGCCGTTCTGCGGCCTTTGTGCTCAGGATCGAACACCCCGCGATGCCCCTCATCGGCAAGACCTTCCGCGTCTCGAAAAAGCTGTGCGCGGGGTGCGGTGCGTGCGCGGCGCTCTGCCCGAGCGGGAACATCCGCATGGTAGACGGCCGCCCCAAATTCGGCATGCACTGTGTGGGCTGTATGGGCTGTGCCTTCTCCTGCCCGCACGACGCCGTCCGCATCTCCGTGCTCAACTTGTGGCGCGTCAACGGCAAATACGACTTCTCGGGCGAGCCCTCCACCGACGACGAGACCTGCCGCTACCTGCACGGCATGTATAACCGCTACTTCCACGAGACGGGGACCTGACCCATACCCATGTCCGCGTCCGCGGCTCAAAATTCATAAAAATCAACAGATGGGGCATTATCGCTTGACTTGATTTTCAGACTGTGCTATAATGATCCCACTCATCAGAGGGCAACGCGGTCGTAACTGCGGGCCGGATAAGATGCCGAAAGGGAAGATCTCGGAGCAACATAGCCGTAGCGAATGTTGGATAAGAGACCGTACCGTTCGGAACTTATTCGGCCCGTTTTCATTTTGGGAGCAAATATGGACTTTCTCGAAGGAAATCTCAAAAAAATTTATTTTAATTATCTGCTGGCATCCTTCGGCAGCACCCTGATCTCCATGATCTACGGGATCGTCGATATGGCGATGGTCGGCCGGTATGAGGGACCGGATGCGACCGCCGCGCTTGCCTGTGTTTCCCCCGTATGGAATATCATCTATGCGATCGGACTTCTGACGGGGATAGGCGGCGCGGTCCTTTACGGGAACGCCCTCGGAAAAGCCGAGAGAGAAAGGGCAAACGGATATTTCACGCTTTCCCTGCTCATGACGGCAGGCCTGATCGCGCTCTTTTGGCTTGCCATGATTTTCTTCGATGAACATATTTTACGGCTGTTCGGTGCGGATGATGCCCTGTTGCCCTATGCGCGGAGATATCTTCTTCCCATTAAATTCTGTTTGCCCGTATTTACGTTCAACAATTTTTTATCTTGTTTTATCCGTAACGACAACGACCCGCGCCTTACGACGGCCGCCGTCCTTGCGGGCGGGATCTTCAATATATTTGGAGATTGATTTTTTGTTTTTGCCTTGGACATGGGGGCGATGGGCGCGGGGGTCGCCACGGCGATCGGGGCGTTTATCACTCTTTTTGTCCTATCGAGCCATTTCTTTTGCAAAAAAAATACCCTCCGTTTTGATCGGAGGTTTTGCGGGAAAGACATGATCGCGATCGCGTCCACGGGGTTTTCGTCTTTCTTCGTCGATGTGGCAATGGGAATTTTTACGATTTTGATGAACAATCAGATCATGAAGTATCTCGGGAAGGCAGACCTCTCCGTCTATGGCGTCATCATACAGCTGTTTACGTTCGTGCAATGCTGTGCATACAGCGTCGGGCAGGCGGCCCAGCCCATTCTTTCGGTCAATTTCGGCGCGGGAAAAACGGACAGAGTCGGAAGCTGTTTGCGCTACGGGATCTTCGCCGCGCTGTTCTTCGGCTGTTTCTGGACGGTTTTTTCCATGTGCATCCCCAATGGCCTTGTCCGTATTTTTATGAGCCCCACGGATGAAATTTTGGAGAAAGCACTCTTTGCGATCCGGCTTTATGCCACTTCCTTTGTTTTGTTATCTCTGAATGTCTCGTCCACTTACTATTTTCAATCAATTTTGAAACGGGTAGATTCCTTTCTCGTATCCGTGCTTCGCGGTATTTTCCTGAACGGGATCTTAGTGTATGCCTTCCCTGTGCTCTTTCATAGCGGTGCCTCCCTTTGGGCTGTCATGCCGCTTACGGAGGCGATCACGTTTATTTACGTTGCGGTGAGAGTGGCCATGACTTCCCGAAAAATGAAACCGTCCGTCAGGTGAGCAAAAACATCGTGAGGAAGAGGGCGCCGACAACATACGTCGTGGGCGTGATCTCTCTTATCTTCCCCGTGCACAGCTTGATGAGGATGTAGGCGAGGATGCCGACGCCGATACCCTTGGAGATGGAGTAGCCGAGCAGCATGATGACGAAGGTGAGGAAGGCGACGAGGGAGTCCCCGGGGTCCGACCAGTCGATCTTGGTGACGGAGGACATCATGAGCACGCCCACCCAGAGCAGTGCGCCCGCCGTCGCACAGGCGGGAATGAGCCGCGCCACGGGGGAGAGGGGCATGGCAATGAGGAAGAGCACGCCCGTCACGAGGGAGGTAAATCCCGTCCTGCCGCCCGCCGCAACGCCCGAGGCAGATTCCGAGAGCGTGGTCACGGTGGAGGTCCCCGCCACGGCCCCGACGCAGGAGGCCACGGCGTCGGAGAGCATCATGTGCTGCATGCGGATGGGGGCCCCGTGCTCATCGAGGAGCTTGGCCTTGTCGCAGGTGGCATAGAGGGTGCCGATGGTATCGAACATGGCGATCATGCCGAGCGAGAGCGCGGAGGAGAAGAGCAGGACGATGAGCGTGCCCGCGCTGTGCCCCTCCACCGCGAGGTAGGCAGAGAAGTCGAATCCCTCAGTAAAGAGCGCCCCCGCGGAGTATTTGCCCCACGCCGCAAAGGCCGCAAAGGGATCCGAGAGCGCAAACCCGCCGTAGAGATCCAGGCAGGCCTCGGAGCCGCACGCCGCGCCGATGCCCGTCAAGGCGTAGTAGAGCGCAGTCGAGCCGAGAATGCCCCAGAGGATGGCGCCCTTCACGTCTTTCTTGATCATGACGGCGATGGCCACGACGCCGAGCAGTGCCACCAGCGCCCCCGCCATGTTGAAGTAGGTGTTGTCCCCAAGCAGGTTGAAGGAGACGAAGGAGACGAGCGTGGAGCCGTCCGCCACGATGATGCCCGCATTCTGCATGCCGATGAAGGCGATGAACAGACCGATGCCGACGGGGATGGCGTTGCGGATGCCGGCGGGGATGGCCGCGAAGATCTTCTTTCTCAGCCCCGTGACCGTGAGCAGGATGAAGATGACGCCGTCGAAGAGGGTGAAGACGAGGCAGTTGGCGTAGCTCAGGCCCGTTCCGCCGAGGATGAGGGTATACACGATGAAGGCGCTGATCCCCAGCCCCGAGGCCTGTGCAAGGGGCATGCGCGCGAGAAAGGCCATGAGCATGGTCCCCGCGACCGCCCCCATGGCCGTTGCGATATAGGCCGCGCCGTAGGCTGCCTCCGCGCTCTCCGCAGGGATGACCTGCCCGAGCATGCCCGCGTTGATCATGAGGATATAGACCATCGTGATGAAGGTGGTCAAGCCCGCGAGCGTCTCCCGCTTAAAATTCGAGCCGGCGGCGGTGATGCCGAAGAATTTGTCTATCTTGCCGCGGAACCCGCCCGGCGGCGTGGGCCCCTGCAACGCGGCGTCATCGCGGGCCTGCGCTTCCTCCACGGCGGGATTTGTCCCGTCCATGATTTCGTTCATCGTTTCGTTTATGGTTTCGTCCATCGTTTCCTCCCGTCCCGCTCCCGCGGGTGGATGTTTTATTATAGCATATTTTTTGATGATTTTCAAGCGGGTTTGCAAATTTTATTCCCACCGCGAGGGCTGAGGAAGAAGACAGGAGCGGACGGACATCATTCGAGGGTACCATGTCCGCGATGAGTGGCTATGGAGCGCGCTCAAACCCAATCGAAGCGTGCCCCCTCCATGGGAGGGGGGTAGGGGGGTGGGGTGGCGACGGGGCCCGTGCAGAGTCCCTCATTCCGAGGGCGTAAGCCCGAGTGAATCTTGAGCGACAAAGTGCAATGAAAACATCAGCAATGGCTGATGTGGAAGTATTATGCCAATTCGCTCAGGATACGCTCCCCGCTCGGCTACGCCTCGGGGTCGGTATGAGGGTCGGACTGCGTATGAGGGTACCATGTCCGCGCCCAGGTCCGTGTGAGCGCCCCTTGCCTTCCCTTCTGGGGAAGGTGCCCGTAGGGCGGATGAGGAGGAGAAACCCTTTCGGCGCACAAGGACAGTGCGCCACTTTCCCTTACAGGGACAGCAAGGGGGTGTTCGTTTCCCAGAACACGGACTTCGTTTGGGCGGATCTTCAACCCTGCAACGCAAATTTTATCCCCGTCTTTCATCGGGGTTGCGCGGCCGTGGCGCCAAAGTTCTTGACTTTTTCCGCGCGGCATTCTATAATAGTCGTATGAAATACATCGAACTTACCGTACGCACCACCTCCGAGGCGAGCGAGCTCGTCGCCGATGTGCTCTGGGACTACACCGAGGGCGGCGTGGCCGTCTCCGATTATGCCGACGTCGTCGCGTTGCAGACGGGGAAAACAGGTATCTATTGGGACTATCTCGACGATTCGCTCACCGCGCCCCGCACCGACGTGCTCGTCAAGGCCTTTCTGGACCCCGCGCGCGAGGGGGAGATCCCCGCGATCATGCGGGAGCTCTACGGCCGCCGCGACCGTGCGGAGGGCACCGTGGACTTCGGCACCCTCGAGGAGAGCAAAAAGCTCATCGACGGGGACGATTGGCTGGAAGTGTGGAAGAAGCACTTCCGCCCCATCCATTTGGGCAATGTCGCCGTCGTGCCCGAGTGGATCGAATACCGCGGGCAGCCCGGCGAGAAGGTCATCCTCCTCGACAACAACATGGCTTTCGGCACGGGCGAGCACGAGACGACGGCCATGTGCGTCGAACTCATGCAGAAATACCTCAAAGAGGGGGATACCGTCCTCGACGTCGGTTGCGGGAGCGGCATTCTGGGCATCGCGGCCGCAAAGCTCGGGGCAAAGCTCTGCTACCTCACCGACATCGACCCCATCGCCGTCGCAAGCGCCAAGCACAACGCCGCAAAGAACGGCGCGGAGGGGAAGATCGTCGTCTCCGAGAGCAATCTCGTCGATGATACGGCCATGGAGGCAGACCTCATTCTCGCCAACATCACGGCGGAGATCTTGCTCTTTCTCGCGCCCGCTATCCCCACTCACCTCAGACATGGTGGCACCGTAATACTTTCGGGCATCCTCGAAGACAGGCTTCCCGCCGTCAAGCAGGCGTTCACGGCACAGGGGCTGGATGTGGCCGAAGAGCGGCAAGCAGGCGCGTGGTGCGCGCTTGTTCTGAGAGGTTGATATGGCCACGCCCAAGCGCTTTTTCGTAGAAGAGATCGGAGAGGAAGTCGCGCTCACGGAGGGCGAATTCCGCCATGCAAAGAATGTTTTGCGGCTCACCGCGGGGGACGAAGTGACCCTGCTCGACGGCACGGGCAAGGCCTATTCGGCCATCGTTTCGCGCGTCGAAAAGGCGCGCATGCTCCTGCATGTCACGGGCGAGCAGACGCAAGACACCGAACCCATGTCCGCGATGTGCCTCATCGTAGGGCTCTTGAAGGGGGATAAGACGGAGCTCGTCGTGCAGAAGGCGACGGAGCTCGGCGCGGAGAGGGTGGTCGTCTTCTCCTCGGCCTATTCCTCCGCCTACATCAACGACAACAAGCTCGAACGTTTCAGACGGGTGGCGCAGGAGGCCGCCAAGCAGTGCCGCCGCACCCGCGCACCCGAAATCATCTTCCGCGATAACCTCAAAGGGGCGCTCGAAGAGGGGCTCGGCTATGAGAGCAAACTCTTCGCCTGTGAGTTTTTGAGGGATAACGCGGGTACCATGTCCGCGGTCAAGGGCTCGTGCGCGCTCGTCGTCGGGAGCGAAGGGGGATTTTCCGAGGAGGAATTCTCCTTAGCGTTGGAGATGGGCTATGCGGGCGTCTCGCTCGGGCGGAGGATCCTGCGCGCCGAGACGGCGGCCATTGCCCTTCTGTCCGTCGCCGCATATTTTTTGGGGGAACTCGGATGAGAGCGTGCGTCTTCACCCTCGGGTGCAAACTGAATGAGGCGGAGAGCGCCTCCCTGATGCGCGGGCTCGAGGAGCGCGGTTACGAGGTCACCGATGTGCTCGGGGAGGCCGATCTGTATCTGCTCAACACCTGCGCGGTGACCGCCGAGGCCGAAAAAAAGAGCAGGCAGGCCGTAGCCCGCATGCGCAAGTTCAACCCCGCCGCGCCCGTCATCGTCTTCGGGTGCGCTGCCCAGAACAACGCCGAAGCCTTTGCCTCCCGCGAGGGTGTGACGTATGTCTCGGGGGCGATGCGGAAGGACAAAATTTTGCAGATGCTCGATGCCCGCGGCGTCGCCGTGGAGAGCGAGGAGACCTTTTGCGAGCTACCCATGCCCAAGAGGACGCGCACGCGCGCCTTTCTCCGCGTGCAGGACGGCTGCAACCGTTTCTGCTCCTACTGCCTCATTCCCTACCTTCGCGGCAGGAGCCGTTCGCGCGGCCTTCAAAGCATTCTCGGGGAGGCGGGGGCGTGCGGCGCCAAGGAGATCGTGCTCACGGGCGTCGACCTCTCCTCCTACCGCGACGGGGATACCGGGCTCGGCGGCCTCGTGCTCGCCCTCAAAGATGTGCCCGCGCGCATCCGTTTGGGGTCGCTCGAGGTGAGTGCCGTGACGGACGAACTGCTTGCCGCCATGCGCGAGGCGGGTACGGCGCCCCATTTCCACCTCTCTTTGCAGAGCGGGTCGAGCGAGGTGCTCCGTGCCATGAACCGCCGCTACACGCGGGAGGAATACCTCGCGGCCTGCCGTAAGATCTATGCCGCCTTCCCCGGCGCCGCCATCACGACGGACATCATCGTGGGTTTTCCCACCGAGCGGGAGGAGGACTTCGCGGCCTCGCTCTCCATCGTGGAGGAGGCGGGCTTTGCCAAGGTGCACGCCTTTCCCTTCTCCCCGCGCAAGGGCACCAACGCGGCCAAGCTCAAGGATATCCCTCCCGCCGTCAAGGCGGAGCGCATGGGCCGCATGCTCGAAGCCGCCAAAAACGCCGAGCGCCGCTACATCGAAAAAAATCTCAAAAAGACCTTCACCGCCCTCTTCGAGGAGGACGGCGGCTACACCGAAAACTATATCCGCGTCTTCCATGAGAGCGCATCGGAGGGGGGCATGTACGAGGTCCGCCTTCTCGGATACCGCGACGGGGGCGCAACATGCGAAATTCTCTCCCGTGTGGAGTGACAAGGAGGACATATGGAAAACTGTATTTTTTGCAAGATCGTCGCAGGGGAGATCCCCGCGGCCAAGGTGTATGAAGACGGGGAGATGATCATCTTCAAAGACATCGAGCCCATCGCGCAGATCCATCTTTTGGCCGTCCCCAAGGAGCACTTCAAACTGCTCTCCGAGATGGATGCGCCCCGCACGGCGCTCGTCGGGTGCATGCTCGCCAAGATCGCCGCGTTCGCTCCCAAGCTCGGGCTGGACGGAGGCTATCGGCTCGTCATCAACCAGGGCGAAGACGCGGGCCAGACGGTGCCGCACCTGCACATCCACATCCTCGGCGGCCAAAAACTCGGCTGGGCATGAGCCCGCATAGGCCGCAAAAATTTTTCGTATAAGATCGGGCTGCGCTGTCCATAATCCTTCCGAGAATGTTCGGGAGGATTTTTTTATGCACTTTGCACGGCTGAAGATCGCGGGGATCCTCCTTGCGGCGGCGCTTGCGGGAGGACTGCTGTGGACGGCGCAGAGCAGTCCCGTCTTCGAGCAGGGCCTCTCCTACGAGCTCTACACGGGCACCTCCTCCGCGGAGATCATCCAAACGTCCGCGCCCGCCCTCATCAAACTTTTGCGCACGGACATCCGCGGCGAGAGCACGCGCTACGCGGGAGACAGACGTGCGGAGCTTCTCGAAAAATTTTCCGCAAAGGTATGCTTCACCGAGGAGGCCGCGGGCGTCACCAATTACTATTGCTACACCCCCTCCCTTGGACATGGTATGGCCCTGAACGGTCACATTGTCAATCTGCACATCGCGGTGGGGGAGGAATACACCGCCGTCGGCACCCCCGTCATCTTCGGCGGGTACTGAGGCAGTCAAAACTGCATACCGTCCGCGCGTGGCCCCCTTCCCGTTGCTATACCGACGCGCAGCCGATACCTTTCTCCCCGAGCCCCATGTCCCCCGCGAAAAATTTTTTGCGGAGCATGTATAAACCGCGGGAGGCCCGTCAATCATCTACATACAAATTTCGGAGGCATGTCATGGCAGAAAAAACACAAAACAAGAAGAAAATTATTTACTATTCCATTCTCGCGGCCTGTGCGCTCCTGCTCATCGCGGGCATCGTGCTGACGGTGTACTTTGTGACGAGGAACGCCGAGACCGTTTCGGAAGACCCCCCCATCGTCGATAGCGGCGACCAGAACGATCCCCCTGCCGGCGGCGAGATCCCCGGCGGAGAAATTCCCGGCGGCGAAGAGCCCGGCGGTCAGGATGAGCCCGACGACCCGCCCGCATCCGGCGGTGAGGAACCCGGGGAACCCTCGGGCGGCGAGGACGCAGTCAGGTTTGTCGCGCCCATCGACTATGAGGATTACTCCGTCGTGTACGCGGACATCTACCACAACGAGACGACGGGCTGGTGGTACCGCCACAAGGCCGTGGATTTCGAGGCCCCCGCGGGGACGGAAGTCCGTTGCATGGCAGATGGGACCATCGAATCCGTCAGCGTCAGCCAAGAACTCGGCAATCTCATCATCGTCGACCACGGCGACGGCTTGAAGACGCTCTACCGCTTCGTCGAGCCCGTCGGAGAACTCGCGGCGGGGCAGAAAGTCAGCAAGGGCGAAAAGCTCGGCGAGGTCGCAACGGCCTATGGCAGTGAAGCGCGCGACGGCGAGCACCTGCACCTCGAGATCGTGTTGAACGGGGACTATGTCGACCCCACGGACTATCTCGAACCCGTGCTCGAAGAGAAATAAACCAAGGAAAAAATATTTTCTCCCCCCGGGAAGGCGGCCGCATTTTGTCGGCCGCTTTTCTCTTGGGGTAAGGCAAGCCGCGCGGTAAAAATTTTGCTTTTTCCGTTGCCGCGGGGTGGAGAACATCGCCCGCATAATCGTCCCGCCTTCCGCATACAATACCCCGACGAGAACGCGAGGAGGATACTATGCGGAAAATCATCTGTCTGGCACTTACGGGCGCTGTGCTTGGGTCTGCGCTCGGGCTTGCCGCCTGCGAGAGGCATTCCTGTGCCCGCAGTCACTATACCATCACGGGGGAATATTTCCCCGAAACGCGCACGCTTGCGGCGGAGATGACCGTCGAGGTGCCTAACATGTCTGAGGTCGAGCTCTCGGAACTCAAATTTCAGCTCTGGGCGAATGCCTACCGCGAGGGTGCGGCCCATGCCCCCGTATCCGAGAATTTTTCCTCGCTCGCCTACTATGCCGGGGAGGACCACGGCGAAATCGAGATCAAGGGCGTTGCGGGTGCGGAGAGCTTTTCGGTGTGCGGGGAGGACGACAACATCCTCTCGCTCAAACTTGCCGCGCCGCTCTCCCCGGGCGATTGCGCCACCGTAACCGTGAAATACGAGGTGGAACTCGCCCGCATCAACCACCGCCTCGGCGTCACGGCGAGCACGGTCAACCTCGCCAATTTTTATCCCATCCTTTGCGAGATGACGGGGGAGGGCTTCCGCGAATACATCTACACCTCGAGCGGCGACCCCTTTGTCAGCGAGATCGCCGACTACGACGTCACGCTCACCCTTCCCGAGAGCTACACGGTCGCCTCGGGCTATGCGGCCGAAGAACTCGCCGATGCCAATGCCGATGACATGAAACGGGCATACCATGTCCGCGAAGAGGGGGTCAGAGACGTCGCCTTCGTGCTCAGCGAGAAGTATCATTTTCTCACCGAGCGGGTGGAGAATACCGAAGTGGCGTATTATTATTACCGCGACACGGCGCCCGAGCAGACCCTCAAAGCGGCGGTGGACAGTCTGAAATTTTACAGCGCCTCCTTTGGGGCGTACGATCATCCGCGCTACACGGTCGCCGAGACCGATCTGGCCTTCGCGGGGATGGAGTATCCCGCCTTTTCCATGATTTCCGCCGAGACGGGCGGCACCGAGCGGGCACAGGTCGTGGCCCATGAGACGGCCCACCAATGGTGGTATGCGAAGGTGGGGAGCAACCAGTTCGACGACGCATGGCAAGACGAGGGGCTTGCGGAGTATTCCACCGCGCTGTTTTTCGAGGCGGAGCCCGGTTACGGGCTGACCTACGCGGACATGGTGGCCGCGTCCGAGCGCTCCTACCGCGCTTTCTTCTCGGTGTATTCGCAGGTGCACGGCGAGGCGAACACGGTGATGCACAGGCCGCTCACGGAGTTTTCGGGGGACTATGAATACCGCAATATCGCCTACGACAAGGGCGTCATCCTCTTCGACAGGATCCGCGAAGTCGTGGGGAGCAAGAAGCTGATCGGCGCGCTCAAACGCTATGCCGACACCTGCGGCGGCACGATCGCAACGCCTGCGGAGCTGATCAACTGTTTCTCCAAGTCGGGCGCCAACGTCTCCGCGCTCTTCGATTCCTTCCTCGAAGGCAAGTGCGTGATATAAGATGTACAAACGGTCACGCCCAAGCCCGTGCGAGCGACCCTTGGCGCCCAAGGCCCAACCCGAGCGTCATTCCGACCGCCCAAGCCCAACCCGAGCGTGCCCCCTCCATGGGAGGGGGGTAGGGGGGTGGGGTGGCGACGGGGCCCGTGTGAGCGCCCCCTTGGCGACCAAGGCCCAACCCGAGCGTCATTCTGAGCCGCATTGGCTTGGATGAGAGCGAACTGCCCATCCGCGAAGAATCTTGCTACGCCCAAGCCCGTGTAAGCGACCACTTGGCGACCAACCTCGTTTGAGCGTCCTCTTGCCTTCCCTTCTGGGGAAGGTGCCCCGTAAGGGGCGGATGAGGAGGAGAAACCCTTTCGGCGCACAGGGGCGGTGCGCCACTTTCCCTTACAGGGACAGCAAGCCGCCCCGCGATCCTGCAAAAAATGCTTGCAATTTCCCGCGGGGCGGAGTATAATGGACATGAAAAATCGCGGAGGCGAGGCCATGCCCATTTTATCTTATCGGTGCAAACAGTGCGGGTTCGGGTTCGAGGAACTCGTCAAGAGACACGATCAGGCGGTACCATGTCCGAAGTGCGGGGGTGAAAGCGAGCGTGTCTGGTCGGGCGAGATGTATTCCGCCACGGGCAAACCGCCCAAGAAATGCAACGGCAAATGCTCTCAGTGTAGCGGCTGCCATTAAAGATCCCCAATATTTTTACAGGGCGAAATTCTTTGAAAGAGTTTCGCTTTTTTCTTGCCATTTTCCCCGAAATATGCTATAATGTTTCCTGCCTCACAATTATATCGAAAACATGGCAAGGGAACACTTTAGCTAAGTGTATCCCAATATATCCCTGCTGTGTTTTTATATCCTATGGGAAAATAATTGTGAGGCAAACCAATTAAGGGGATACTCTTTGCGGCACTCCTTGATTGGGGTGCCTTTTTTATTTTATTTTACGGAGGTAAGAAATGAACAAGTGTCCGAAGTGCGGCGCCGAGTTCGAGGGCAAGTTCTGTCCCAACTGCGGTACCGAGTGGCAGGCAGAAAAATCCTGTCCGAAGTGCGGAACAAAACTTGCAGGGGCCGCGCGCTTTTGCAACAATTGCGGCTATGCGTTCTACCCAACATCCGAATCGGCCGCCCCGCCCACCCCCATGTCCGCTACCAAGCGTGCCACGGGGGGAGCTCTTGTTATGGGTAAAGGGGCATAAGAAGCTCGTGATCATCCTTTCCCTCGTGCTCGTTGTGGCCTTGGTGCTCGCGATCGCACTGCCGGTCGGGCTTGCCAATAAGGACAACGGCACCTACTATGCGTATTCATTCGAACAATTCAATGAGAACGAATATTATAAACTCGACGGCGGAAAATGGACCAATGCCTCGGGCGAAAAGGGGACTTACGAGATCAGCGGAGACAAGATCACCATCTATCAGGAGATCTTCGGCTCCAACATGAAACTTGCAAGCGGCACCCTCAAAGACGGCATTCTCACGCTGTCTATTGGCGGCGCGGAGATGAAATATGCCATGAAAGGTGCCGTCCATGTTCATGAATATGAAGAATGGACGGTCGTCACCCCGTCGATGTGTATGAGGCAGGGGACGGAGCAAGGCAAATGTAAATGCGGAGAGACAAAAACGCGTTCCCTTCCTCTTGCAGAGCATAAACCCAAGAACGAATGGGGGATGGATGAGGAACAACATTGGCAAATTTGTTCGGTGTGCGGGCAAGCGATCAATAAAAAAGCCCATACTTTTGGTGAAGATTTTTGTTCACTCTGCGGATTACCCGCCAAAGAGACAACTGGGTTGGAGTTTAGAGAAGATGGCGATGGATATATTGTCACGGGATTGGGCAGTGCGACAGGGCCGATCATCCGGATCCCCGCACAATATGACGGCTTGCCCGTGACCTCGATCGGAAATAAGGCGTTCTATAATTGTGACGGGCTGACGAGCATTACGATACCCGACAGTGTGATCTCAATAGGAGAGGAGGCGTTCAGTTCGTGTGGCAAGCTGACGAGCGTAACGATCGGGAGCGGCGTGACCTCGATCGGAGAGCGGGCGTTCCGTGATTGTAGTAATTTGACAAGCGTACATATTACCGATCTTTCGGCATGGTGCAGGATCGATTTTGCAGAATGTTCTGCGAGTCCACTCTTGTATGCACATCATTTATTTTTAGATGGTACAGAAGTAACAAAAGTGACATTTTCAGCAGATATCACGGAAATTAAGGATTACGTGTTTCGGGGTGGAAGCGCGTTGACGAGCGTAGTGATTGGGCAAAATGTGACTTCAATTGGGAATAATGCGTTCAGAAGATGCAGTGCGTTAACAGATGTAATAATCGGAAGAGATGTAACCTTAATTAAAGAAGAAGCATTTTACGAATGTTCTGTGCTGAAAAACATTACCTATCAAGGAACAGTCGACGAATGGCTGGCGATAGAGAAAGAGAAAAAATGGGATCGCGATACAGTTAACTACACCGTCACCTGCACAGACGGGACGGTGTCAAAGTACGGCACCGTGACCCGAAAATAAAACAGGAAGCGCTAAGCTCCCCCAAACTAAACAGGAGAGCGAAGTCACTCGGACTTCGCTCTCTTTTAGCGTCAAATCATTCAATTGTGCTTAAAACCGCGTCTAAATTGCGGTAGCCATATACGATGCGCAAGATATAGACGGTTTTTTCTTCGGCAGCCGCTTTGTAGTATACAATATAATTTTCTACGAGGATGCGCCGCACTTGCTTATCTGTCAAATACTCATTTTCAACGAACATTCCCGCTTCGGGTTGGGCGCAGAGCGTGTCACAACACCTGAAAACCTTTTGACCGAAGCGTGCCGCAGCATCGGGGTTTTTCAGTTCATTCTTTATGTAACCGAGGATCTCGTCCAGATCCTGTTCGGCGCGCGCAGTGAAGGCGCAGGAATACTCAGAACGCATATTTTGCGCCCAGGCGCTCTCTCACGGCATCGGCCGCGG
This sequence comes from uncultured Clostridia bacterium, assembly GCA_947624215.1. GTDB lineage: Bacteria > Bacillota > Clostridia > Christensenellales > Borkfalkiaceae > Gallimonas. The sequence goes on along the minus strand of CANQJJ010000015.1, from coordinate 704 downwards.
CCGTCTTGCCCTGTTCCAAATCGGCGAGCCCCTCCGCGATGAGCCCCGCCTCACGGAGCTTGCTCATAGTCTTTTCGTAATACTCGATGTCCATCACCACCAATCTCCCGTACCCGTTTTTCGTTACAAAGACGGGCCCGTTCTCCTCCGCGCAGCGCCGCTCGATCTCCATGGTATTTTTTAAGTCGCGTATGGGTATGATCGTCATCATTTCACCTCATGATATCCTATTCTTTTCGTGGCTAAATTATACCCTAAATTTAGTCCCATGTCAAGCGTTTGCGGGAATTTTTTCCGTTTTTGCCCGCCGTATCGGGCCTTGTGTGATATTTTTTCTCTTGTTCGCAGGGGGGAAGTGCTTTCTACACCCGCCTTTCCGCCCATATCTTGTGGCCGCGCGCGTGCACATTTCATATATATGGGAACAGGGAAAATTTTCAGAAATTTCCGAAAAAAATCCGCAAAAATCTTCGAAAAATGCTTGACGAATCATCCTGCAAGTGTTATCATAAGTAAGCTGTCCGTCGGGACATCTGTTTCCGCGCGGCGCAGCGGTCTGCTTTTGCAGATCCCCCCGCAGATTGACAACTGCATAGCAAGTACGAAGTAATCAATGGAAGTTCCCGAGAGGGGACGGAAAGAGATGAAACGAGACGTAAGGCAATCAGAATTCTTAGAACGCGGTGCGAGAGTGCCGCGAGACA
>CANQJJ010000014.1 GCA_947624215.1 uncultured Clostridia bacterium | reverse complement strand
AATCGGAATTATTGTTATAGATCTTGATGGACCCTGCTTCGATGTTGATATCCTGCTTCGTGAGGGTGAGGTATCCGGAAACGAACGTGATCTTGTAGTTCTTGTTGTATTCGTTTGCCGTGTATTCCCCGTTGATATCATACTGCGTGCCGTCGGCGAAGTAAGGTGCAACACCCTTATCGGCGAGATACACGCCGATCCCCATGTACTCCTTATCCTTATCGAGGAGCACGGACTCGCCGTCGACATGCCACTTTGTATCGTCGGGGTTGGGATCCGAGGTCGCATAGTCCTTGATATAAGGCAAAGACTGGTCCTCGATCACAACGGTGATGGCGCGCTGTTCTACCTTGAGCTTGCCCGCTGCGACGTTGTCTTTTGCATTGATGATATAATTGGCAAGTTCGATATTGCCGCCCGTGTAGGTGACGGTGTAGTCGCCAATGTTGCTGCCCGCTGCGTAATCGCCGCTGCCGTTGGATACCTTGATATACTTGAGGAATTCCTCGATTTCCAGCGCCCAGCCCGAGCTTGCCGCGTCATCCGCGGACGAACCGCCGAACGGCGTCTTGTAGCCCGTAACGGTGAGGGTGAATACGCCGGCCTCATCGCCGTAGGTAATGCTCTTGTCGTCGATTTGAACGTTGAGCGTTGCGCGGGTGATGGTCAGTTCGTGCTGCGTATCTGCGCCCGTATAATTGTTGGTGCCCTCCACGTAGGCGCGGATGACGTAGGCCCCTGCATTTGCGGGGAATCCGAGCACCCAATCGCTCGTCTCGTAGTCGCCTTCCTTCTTCGCCGCATAGGCATACCCTACCGTGCCGAAATCGGCCGTTGCCTTGATCTCATAGATGTCGCCGTATTCCGCCGTTTCGGGGCTCGAGGTCCAACTGAGCTCGTTCGGCGCCTGCTTGATCTCCCAGCTTACCGTGATCTCTTGGTTGTCGGTCTCCGTCCAGCGATAATTGACGAACATCCCGTCTGCGATCTTCAAGCGATATTCGTAGGTGCCGGCGTTCGTTTCCTTTGTAAGGCCATTCACGGTGTAAAGACCTGCTACTTTGAACAGCTCTGCGGAATAGCCCGCGATCGCGCTTGCTTCGGGGCCCTGCGCCTCACCCGTGTAGGTGTAGGTCGTTTCATTGACCTTCTCTACAACGGCGGCGCTCCCGATCTGCTTCTTGCTGATGATGACGGTGGTTTCGAAATCCCCTTTCAGCGTGTAGTTTTCTGCCACGGTATAGTTGCCGTCGGCGCCCACAGGTGCCGTCGTCAACACGAGCTTCACGGTGTAAGCGCCCGCGTCGGTGGGATGCTTGTATTCGCCATTCCGCGCAGAGAACAGGCTGATGCCGGCAGACTCGGAGCCCGCGGGCTCGGAGACAGTCGCCGCGATCGCGGTGTAGATGAAGTGGATATACACGCCCGCGGAGAACTCTTGGCCCTCTCTATACGGCGTGCCGCCGATGTAGATCTCTGCCTCGTAGTCGTCGCCGTAGGTGATGGTCACGCCGCCGAGCTGAGGCTTGCCGTCGATCCCCGTGTCGTGGCCTTCGTTGCCCTCGGCGATGTTGGGCGTGATCGCAAGTCCGCCCTTGATCTCGCCCTGCGTCCCGGGTGCCCCGGGTTCCTCTCTCTCGGGTTCCACTTCGATGTCCAGCGGGGTGATGGTGAGGGTGCCATAGGTCTCAACGGTGATTGTGTAGTTCGCGTTGGTGTTATTTTCCGTGATCTGAATGTCGATGGTGTAAGGCTCACCCACTTTATACGGGGCGCTCTCTTGCAACACAAGGGTGATGCCCAAGGTTGCCCTGTCGTCGCCGAATACGGAGGAGTCGTTGGAAGTGTGCCATTTCTTGCTATCGAGTTCGGGAGCCTCCTCGGCATATACCGCGTCGTACACCTTCTGCTGGTCCTCGATCACGATCTTGAGGTCGCGCTGCTGCACTTGGATATTGCCGCCCGTAACGTTCACAGCCTTGATGACATAGTTGCCGAGGTCTACATCGCCGTTGTATGTATAGGTGATGAGATAGGTCCCCGAAACGGGGCTGCCGGGCTCATAGCCATGGCTGAGGAAGGTGCGGAAGGTGGGCTCGTGGACCGTCCAACCCGAGCTTGCTTCGTCGTCACGCGTGCCCGCAACTGTGCCGAAGTAAGGCGTCTTAAAGCCCGAAACGGTGAGAAGGATCGTGCCGAGCTCGTCGCCGTAGGTCACTGTGGGGCTGCCGATCTGAACGAAAAGCTCCGCGGGGGTGATGGTCAGTTCGTGCTGCGTATCTGCGCCCGTATAATTGTTGGTGCCCTCCACGTAGGCGCGGATGACGTAGGCCCCTGCATTTGCGGGGAATCCGAGCACCCAATCGCTCGTCTCGTAGTCGCCTTCCTTCTTCGCCGCATAGGCATACCCTACCGTGCCGAACGTGGCCGTTGCCGTGATCTCATAGCTCTCGCCGTACACCGCGGTGTAGGGATCCTGCTGCTCCGCAGTCCAATTGACGGAGTTCGTCGCCTGCAAAATCGCCCAGCTCGCTACGATCTCTTGGTTGTCGGTCTCCGTCCAGCGATAGTTGACGAACATCCCGTCTGCGATCTTCAAGCGATATTCGTAGGTGCCGGCGTTCGTTTCCTTTGTGAGGCCATTCACGGTGTAGAGATCAGCCTTGCCGAACAGCTCTTCGGAATAGCCCGCGACCGTGCTTGCAACGGGACCCTGCAACGTGCCCGTGTAGGTGTAGGTCGTTCCGTTGACCTTCTTTACGATCTCGTTGTGGTCGATCTGTTTCTTCTCGATGACGAGCGTCGCGTCGATGCTTCCCGTGAGAACATAGTTGGTACTGTCGTCGTTGCCGGGGGCTTCCTGCCCGAGCGCGAGCTTGACATTGTAGGTGCCCGCATCCTTGGGCGCCCCGCCTTGCAGATCTTCATTGTCCTTGAAATAGGCAACGTAGATTTTTACGCCTTTGGTAAACTTGTAGCCGCTCCTCTGCTCATCCGCTCTGTCTCTCACCTTGAACGTCACGTTGACATCGTCGCCGTAAACTACGTTGTAGGCCGTGATGTTCTCGATGTTGATCTCGGCGGGGTTGATGGTCAACGTGCCCGACAAGAACTCGATGGCGTAGTTCTCTGCGCCCTTCTGCGTGCCGTTGATGGAGTAGGCGGCCGCATTGTACTTCGCGACTTCTTCGACCGAGAGGGTGATATTCTCGTTTGTCAATTGGTCGTCTTCCACGAGCGCATTTTCATCCACAAGCGCCCATTGGTCTTTGTTGATTTCGGGCAGTTTGCCGCCCTGATAGGTCGCCGTCTGCGGCAGGATATTCACCTGTATCTGCTTGGGCAGGACCTCGAACGCGGCGTCCACCACCATGACTTCGTAGTTGTCGAGCTCGAATGCTTCGACCGTCAGATAGTACGTGCCGACGACAAACTTCTTGCCCAGCATGTCTTGCTTACTGGCGTCGACCGTTTTATACTTCGGTGTAACATTGAGGCTGTCCCAACGCTCACCGTACTGCAAGCCATCAGCATGTACGCCATAGCTTGTGGGCAGGGCGCCGCCGTAGCGATATTCTATGCCGCTCTCAGAGATGGAGACCGTCACGGTCAGAGCCGCCTTCTTGATCTCGGCCTGTTGGTAATCGTACGCCGCCTCGTAGTTGCTCGTTCTTACAAGCTCGGCGCGGATCCAATACATGCCCGCATTCTTGGGACCGTTTGTGTTCCAAGGCGTCCATACGCTTACATCTTCGCCGCTCGTCTCGCCGTTATATGCGGCATACCAGAACTTGAATGCCTCGGTCTCTGTCGCAAACGTAGAAGTTGCGCTCACTGAGAAATGGAAGCCGTAGAAGACGTCTTCGACCTCTCCGAGCGTGACATTGCCCGCGACGTTCCAAATCTCCCATGTGACGGTGATATCCTGTTTGCCGTCCACTTCGTCTTCCCACTTGTAGTTGGAAGTATCGATAAGGGTAACTTTGATTTTATACGTTCCGACGTTGATGGCACGAAGCATGGTCCTGTACCCGCTCTCGCCGGAAACATAGTTGATCATGAGCGCATCTGTTATCTTCTCAACGTTCATGATGTTGAGATCGACGCCTTCAAGCTGCGTCTCCAGCATCGCGCCTGTGTAGTTTTGGCTGGCGGGCGCCTCGATCTTTGCCACCGTGCGCTTTTCAATGGTAAACGTAAACTCTTTCGATTCGGCGGTATTCGAGAAGTTCTCCGTTTGGGCAAGGCTCAACTTCACCCGATAGGTGCCCGCGTTGGTGGGAAGCTCCGTGGTCCAATCGCCGCCTACCGAATACAAAACGCTCACTTTCTCCGCATCGATCGTAAGCACGTTCCTATTCGCAGTGACCTTATAGACGAAATTCGTACGAGTAGCCTCGTCACGATAGATCCACGTGACACCGCCCGAAGCAGTCAATACCTTTTCTTCGGCCTCTTGCGCACCCTGCGGCGTCACCAAGAAGGTGATGCTCGTGAACTCGACCGAAGCCGTCACCTGGTTGATGGTGAAGAACAGCGGCACGGAATCGGTGCGTTCATCAGCAATGTTTTCGCCTTGGAAACGCGCCCAGTGGTGGTTTTGATCTTTGAGGGTCACGTTGAAGGAATAGGTACCCGCATTGGTACCCGAGGCCTCCTCTACGCTCCAAAGTACATTATAGCCATCGTTGCCGCTTACGGCCTCTTCCGCAGTGTGCAGCTTTGCATTGTAATCGAAGGATTTTACTCGAACGTCGTTGCCGTAGACCGCGGCGCGGGGCACGATGTAGTGAGGGGTGTTGCCTCCCACCGCGCAACCCGCTGCATTGGAAATTATAAAGCAGCTCGCACACGTGCCGCCGGTGGCCGCCGTGATGGTATATTTGCCCGCTTGCACATCGGTGCCGTCGAATTCGATGCCGCCGAACGACTTGCCCGAATAGGTGAAGGTCGCCATGAGCGAAGCGGTGATGATGCCGATCGCGTTGTCTTTGCCGAGCGTGCTGCCCGCATTGACGCCGTCGATAAACGTGTAGTCGGGCGCGGTGAGTTGGGCCAAGGTCAAGCTGTCGGTGTAGGTGGGGCCGACATAGTCTGTGCCGCCGTTCGCGTTGCCGTTCACCTTGATGAGAACATTTCTCGGCTTGATCTCATATTCCAAAATTTCCGTTTCGGCCGCGGCGTAGTTTGCCGTTTCGCCAAGCTTGATGTAGATAAAATGCTTGCCTGCCATGGCCGCCGCGCTGTTGATGGCGATGGCCTGCTCGTAAGTGAGCTCCGTCCACTCGCCCGTAGCGCCCTTTTCGGGCTGCGTATCGCCCGTCGCGACATACACGGTGATCTCGCCGATGTCGGGATTCAACTTGTAATCCTTGAACGCGCGCACGTTGGACTTCATCTTCAGCTTGTCGGCGTTGAACATGCCGTCGAAGATATGCTCCGCTGTCTCTGTCTTCTCGACAGTGATTTCCGTATTCCACTGCTTTACGATCTCGAAAGTTAGCTCGGCAGTCTCCGAATATACGGGATTTGCTCCTCTGACCCAGCTATAATTCGCTGCGCCCTTCGGGGTGAACGCGACGGGGATATTGTAGCTCCCGACGTTGAGGCCCTCTCCATATTTGCCCACAGTGAACGCCCCTGCGAGCGAAGCTTGCGCCGTGGCATTGCCCTTGGCATAGAGATCCCCGAGCGCTTGTTTTACGTCGCTCTGCACGGTCTCTTGTGCGGGCTTATATTTCACGCCGTCGTAGGTGTGCGTGTAGGCAGGGTTCTTTTTGATGTTTTCCTGCACCTGCGCGATATCGAGATCGAACCTCTCGATGTTGTAGACGTCGGAGCGCGCAGAACTGATGCCCGTGAGTTCCACCTGCCCTTCATACTCCGCGACAAGGAGAATGCTCGCACGGTAGGTGCCCGCATTTACGGGAGCTACCGAAACTTCTGCGGTATTGCCGTAGACATTGTTTTGATTGTCACTGCCCGAATAGGTCACGCGGAAGTATTTCTCATAGCCTTCCTTGCCGATTTTGAGCTCGGCATTTTCGACCGTCTGCGTTCTTTCCTGATCTGCGGCGGTATACTCGAGGAGAATGTGCAGAGGCACTTCGTTGCCGTGGTTGTAGACGATCTTACTCCCATCGCCGACCGCGGACTTTACCTCGGTGTGCTCAAATGTGATGGTCAGCCGCTCAATTTCGATCGCGCCATTGTTTACGGTAACCGCATAGTTCGCCTGTGCGCCGCCTTCGTAATCGGTATCCACAACGCCCGAGAGCGCATAACTGCCGACGCTGTACTTGCCATCACTTGCAGGGGCAAGCGTGAGCTTGATCTGCAGCTTGTCGGTGCCGTAAATGGAGCCATCGGTGACGGTGAAGTAATCCGAACCCTCGGCCGACGAATAAACGACGGCCGTCTTGAATTCGGGCGCTTGGAAATCGTTGAAGTAGCGCTTGAGCGTCTGAATAGTCAGCGTCAGCTCGCGGGCCACGACTTTGAGACGTGCCGCATTCTGCTCGTCCTCATTTTTGGTAACTTCATAGTTATCGAGCGTTGCGCCGTTCAAATTGATTGTGATGGAATAGCCGTCTTCGTTTACGTCTGCCCCCACCGTGTAGCCCGTCGCTTCGCTGGTGATGCCAAGCCCTGCAAGCAGAGTTTCCAGCGTATCGCCGTAGAATAGACCGGAGTCGGTCTTGTAGGTGAATGCGGGCGCTTTCTCGCCGTATACCACCTCGGCGCTTTCGGTATAAATTGCAAGGTTCGCCTTGCCGATCGTGAGCGTGCCGATCCGCGTCCAGTCGGTGATCCCTGTGAAGTTCGCGCCGCCGTCTTCGACCTTGGCATAGATCGTATACGTTCCCGCCGCCTTGGGCGCAACTTCGGAAATACCTTCGTCTGCTTTTTGATAGCCGAACGTGATGGCGAAATCCGTAAATGCCGCGGTTTCATTCAGGTTTACAAACGACACCGTGGTCGTGGGCGTGAACGTCTCGCCGTAGGTGATAGAATTGTCGTTGTTCTTGCTCACCTGCACCGTATTTTTGTGGATGGTGTAGGTCGTGACGGGGTTCTGATCGTCGCCCTGCCATACATAGTTCGTCGTGTCGCGCAAGACCCATTGAATTTTGTAATCACCCGCCTCGGTCGCGCTGAGCACGGTGACGACACCGCTGCCGCCTCGCTGCTCGGTGGAGATGGTAAGCCCGCTATCCGCGATATATTCCATGGTCGCAGAGTTGAAGTCGGTGATGTCCATCTTATGCGCGCTGCCGTTGTAGTAGCATTCTTCGTGTCCACCCTCGGCCGTGAGCGTGGGAACGGCAAGGTCTAACTTCTCGATCACAAAGTAGCAAGCGGTGACCGCGCTGGCGTAGTCGACCTGCTCGGAAAGCGTGGCGTAAACGAGGTAGCTGCCCGCATTCTTGTTCTCGATGACGGTTGTGGACCCTCTCTCCCTCAAAAGTTGGTTGAGCGCATTGATGATATTCTGCCTTACGGTCTTATCGAGATTTGTGTCGGCAAGCTGCTCGGAGTAGGCCTCCCACGTCACGATATCACTCTCTTTGAGGGCGATATATAGATACGTTACAGCGGGGTTGGCGATTGTCTGCGTGGTGTTAAACTTGGGCAGGTTCTCAGCCTCGTCGAACTGACTGTATTTCCAGCCCGTGATCGTCACGGTAAAGCCGACGTCGTCTAAGATCACGCGGAAAGTAAGTACGAGTGTCTCAGACCCCTTGTCGCCTTCATTCGCTATGAGTGCGTAGTCGTATTCGTTTGTAAGCGTGACGGTCCCTACGCCCGTGCCCGCGCCGCTGATGGTTACCGTGACGCCGTGGTTGCTGGGTACGTACTCTTGAACGGCGGTTTCGAACGCGTAGCTGAACTCCATGATACGCTGGTCGAACTTTTCAATGCTGTTCTCCGCGGTACCATCCTGAATGAGCGGATATTTCCACTCGAGCAGGATCTTCTGCTTCTCGATGGTATAATTGCAAGTTGTCTCGGTTGCGCCACCTTCGAACTTGTAGTTGTAGCCACCCAACGTATTCTGCGGCAAAACAAGTTTCACTTGGAACTCGCCCGCGCGCTGAGGAATTGTTGAAACGAAACTATCTTTGCCCGCAAACTGCTTCTCGGGGTCTTTATCGTTATATTCCCCTTTGTAGGTGACCGTCGCGTTCGGCGCGATGTCGCCGTATTGATTCTCGTAAGCGATTATCGCAGGCAGGTCCTTGTTGCTCCTATCGTCGTTGGCCTCGAACTCCCTGTGGTCATTGGAGACCGTGGGAGTGATCACGCGCGAGACAACCGTCATGGTCACGGCATCGGCAAATTTCACGGTGTAGTTCTCGAAGAAGATATTCGCATCAGATTGGTTGCTGATACTGACCGTGTACTTGCTACCCGCGATGGACGAGCCCCGCACATAGGTGGGCTGTGCGGAATAGTTCTGCTGCTCGTTCCGGAACTCGAACGGTTGCAACAGTTCGGGCATGGTTTTGATATCTTCGCCCTTCCAGCCCTCGTAAGCTACGTCGAATACGGGCGTATCGCCGAAGGTGATATCGAGCTCTTGATCGCCCGCGCCGTTGGTGATGACCACGGTCACCGTGAGCGGTGCGCGCACGACGGTGAAGGTGCCCGCCTTTCCGGCATACTCGTCTTCGCCCTTCCAATCGCCCGTGAAGGTGATGTCGTAGTTTCCGTTGTTGTTCGTAGGAACGAGCGCGTGCGTGCCGACGGTGTCGCCTTTCACCTCGTAGGTTACCCCGATTTCGTTTACATCGTGGTCAACTCGCGTATTGAGGGTGGAGCCATCCACGAGTGTCAGCGTGGGTCGGAAATCATCGTCCAAATTTGCCACGGTGAATTCGCCGCCGATATATACGCTGGCCTGGTCGGGGTCGTGGATTTGAACGGTGATTTTCCTCGGCACGACCGTGAGAACGCCGTAATTCTCGCAGGTTACATTGTAGTTTTCGGCCGTGATGCCCGAAAGTTTGATAGAGGTTGTATGGCCTGCGTTGTTGCTTTCGTTATATGATGTGGGCTCAATGGACATGCTGCTCTTGTTCAGAACGCCTTCCTTGACTTTCCCGTCCTCGATATCGCTCGAGACAAAGCCTCCGGTGGCAGTGAAGTTATCGTCATCCACAGGCGAATCGCTGAACAACAACTCGAGCGTTTTTTTGAACGCATCGTCAAAACTATCGCCGTATTCGATATTGGCGTCCTTGACCTGCACATAGAGATCCTTTTTATTGACGGTAAATGTAAACGTCAACGAATCTCGGGAAATATTTCCAAGGAAATCGTAGTTTTCGGGCGAATTCAAAGTGACCGTAATGCGGTAAGCGCCCGCGTCGCGCACCATCCATTTGATGATACTGTTCACGGTGATCTTGCCGTCACTGCCCTCCACAGTCAAGACCTGCACGTCATCCGCGAACAAGCCACTCTTGGAATACTCGAACTTGACGGACATGACCGCTTGCTTGATGAATGTATCCGTTTCGCCCATGAAGTTGTCGACGGTAAACGTTTTTTCTTCGCCGTCATAGGTCAGGCTGTTGCCGCCGGGAGCGGTTTGGGAAGGGGAATTCACGACTTTCTGCGAAACGGTGATTTGCTGAGAATTCCTCTGGTTAATGGTGTAGTTTCCACAGTCTTGCCAATCGTCCCCACCGACATTATACTGCACCTTTGCGGTCACAGTATAGGTGCCGGCGGCAATCATCTTGGTGTCCGGATCGTTGTTATAAGTGATGAAGATGCGGATCTTGCCGGTATCGGCAAAGACGACCATCTTGTCGTTGTTGTTGCCATTCTGGACATCCGCTTCCTGCGTGCCGAATGTGCCCACTACGACATATTCGCGCATGTAGTAGACGATATCCGTTGCAGGAATAAGCTCTTTACCGCCGCCCTCGCCGTACCACATGGTCTGATAGTTCACGGTGATTTGCTTGGGCTTAATTTCAAACTCCGCTTCGGCCGTGGCCGCGGTGTAGTTGCTTGCCCCTGCGCCGCCGAGCGTGAAACCTACTTTGTATTTGCCCACGTTGACGGGAGCCTGTTCCAATGCAATGGTGTAGTCGCTTGAATCCCACTGATAGTAGACGATGTTCGCCGACAGGCCTTCTGCGCCTTGAACCGGGCCCGCATCGAACACCTTTTCATGGCCCGTGTAAACAAATTCCTTGGTTTCGCCGACGCGGCCGTCGGTCGGCCATATGACAAAAATGGTGACATCTGCGGGGGCGATATGGAAGATGCCGCACTCACCCTTCTTGGGATCCGAGCCGTGCTCTGCTTGCGTCTCGACAGATTCGCCCCAATCACCCTTAAAAGTGATAACGTAGTTCTTGCTGTAATCCGTGGTGAGGTTGAGCTCGCCCGTGATCGCATAGTAGCCCGCATCCGCGGTCTTATTTTGGTTGATATCTGCATACTTGTAGCCGATGCCGCTATTCCATATCAAGGCGCCCGTGGTAAGGCGGATGACTTTGGAGATTTCATCGGAATAGAAACCTGTATAATGCGTGCCATCCGCGCGGTTGGTGTTGTCGACCGTGACCATTTGGCTCCAATTTGATGTATCAAGATCAAACCACTGGACGGTCTCTTTGGCTTTACTGATATTGAAGTTGTACTTGTTCGTATGGTTGGAAATGGTGACGGTGAGCGCGCGCGGCTTGACCTTGAGTTTGCCGTCTGAATGGAGATCAAGAATATAGTTGTCGCTTGCGTTTTCACTGGTCCATTGGACAGTGATATAATAGTCGCCCACGCTACCCCGTTCGTAGCCCTTTATGTACTCTTTCCCGCTCCCAAGGTCGAGTTTGTCGAGTATCTTGTACGTTCTGGATTCGGTCTCCAATACCGAATTCCCTTCGCCGTTCACATAGCCCGTAATGCTGACCGTGGGAGTGGGCGCATCTTCGCCGTAGAAGATCTCCATGTCGTTGGTCTTTACGGTCAGCTCTTTCTTGCCGATCGTAAATTTTACGGTCTGCTCCTTAATCGCCTCGTAGTTTTCCGTTTCGGGCATGGAGAAAGTAACGGTGTACGTACCCGCGCCGAGCAGCGCACCGTTTTTATAGCTTCCCTTGCCCGGTATCGTACTATTTTGCGAGAGCCAGCCTGGGATCGACGAGGCGTAGAAGTCAATGGTAAACTCGCCTATCACCTGACTGCCCTTTTTGAGCGTGACGACGGGCACCTCGTTCATGGCCTTCGTCGCGCTGCTGCCCTCATTGCCGATCACGCCGTACTTGCGGTTGAACTTGGCGACGGGGATCTGTTCGGTGATGTCTCTACTATCGTAGCCATCGGAATTATTATCTGCCTTTGCGCCGTAGATCCACGCGTTGCCGTCTATATTGCGGCCGTTGAGCTGATACTCAGAGACCCACTTATTTTCGGCTTTGGCGATCTTGCCTGTCAACATGCGATAAACAGTCGTGTGATTGTCGAGTTGCAGACGATAATACACGATGTATGTGCCCGCGTCGATGATCTGCGGGTTGTTGCCCGTTGTTTTGATTACGCTCGTATCGCTCGAATAATCTTTGTCGAAGAAGGCGTCGTTCGCATAGTTGGATTCCGCATCCTTGTTAAAGAAGACAACAAACGTCCAGTTGATTTTCTCCTTATCTGCCGCGGTCGCAAACGCGGTGAGGTCCTTGTTGCCGTTTTCCCCATTGAATGTGTCGCTCGTGCTGCCGAGGTGGAGCGCATTGTGGAACTCTTCGTCGTAGGTCTTGCCGCCGGTACCTACAACATTGGTCGAGCCATAGGCGTGAACTGCTTCCTCTTTGATCACGGCGGGAGTGATCTCAAAGCCGTCCTTGATGCATGTTCCGTTGTCGTGCTTTACCTCTTTGCCCCTTTCCGAAACGAGGGTGACGGCATAGCGCTGTTCGCCATTTGCGGCATAGGCAAATTTGATATCGTGGAAGCCCACGCCGAGCGTCATGTTTTCATCGGGAATGGCATCTGAAGAGAGCGTGAAGAAACTGACGCCCTCATGTCCGTCCTTGTAGTCGTTCGCGAAGATATCCGTTATCGACTCTCCGAGGATGTTCTTTATGCCTTCGTTTACCTTGATGGTGTAGGCATATTTCTCGCCAAGCCGATTGAGGTCGTAGCGGGATTCCTTCCCCATTGCGGCGTTATAGTAATAAGTATTCTTGGCGTTTCCGTCATTTACGGTCACGGTGATCGGCAGAGGTTTCACCTTGACATGGTTGGCCCCTGCGACCCCTTCAGCCCCTGCCGAATAATCCTTGGCCTTGAAGGTATAGTCCGTGGCGGTGAAGCTGCCGAAGGTGAGCAAAAGAGGATAGTCGCCCGCAAGGGAACCTGCCGAGTAGCTATCGATGTGCCACTCGATGGCAGAAACTTTCGAGATGTTCAGAGCCGAGTTTTCATTTTCGTCGCCCTCGAAGCCTTCGAATTTGTATTGTGGCTGATAGCCAGCGAACGTTTCGCTATAGTATCCCTCGAAGTTGGCGTAAACCTGCACCTCTTTCTGATTGATTACGACTTCGATATAGTTGTCTTCACCGAATACAAACTCGTGGTTGTCTGCCACGACGGCATAGTACACCCGATACGTACCCGCATGCTTGAACTGCGGAAGCGCCTTCTGCCAAATGTAGCCGTCCGTCGATTCGAGATTGCCGCCCTTATAGGTGAGTGTGACGTCTGTCCAACTCGCATTCCAATCCGTTTGCGTCTTGTCGGCATTCCAATCGGCCGTGATGCGGAAGTAGACCGCAAAGTAGTTGTTTGCCTCGTCCTTTGCCGTGCCGTCCCAAGCGTTGTAGCTCTGCAAAACGCCCTTGTTATCGTAGTATTTGCCACTGATAGAGCCAAGTGCGTTGTGCGCGGCCGCATTGTAGGTCCCTGTGTATGCAGTAATGCTGAACCCATTGCTCAAAATCTTAGAGGCGGTGATGATATAGCCCTCTGCTGCCGTACACTTCTCATTTACATCGTCCGCCGTGCGGTGATCGCTCCCGCCGTTATAATAGGTCATCTTGAACGTGACGGAGTAGTTATCGTCGAGCAAAGTGAGGACGACCTTATAGGTGCCGACATCGGGATATATCTCGGACGTGACGATATTCACGTCGCCGTTCAAGGCTTCGATTTTGAACACTTTGCTATTGCCATGCCCGTTGACAAGGGCGGCCGAGCCTGTGCCGCCAAGCGTCGAATAGTTGTCGGCGAGCGCGACCGTAACATGGTTGGCGGGATCTTGCCGCTCCGCGCCGTATTCGTGCTCCTGCCGCTCGTAGGTGACGACGATCGGGCGGGCGTTTACGGTGATCGCCGCGCTCTTAAAGTGGACATGGTAGTCGTAGCCGCCCTGTCCGTTTTTGGTGTCGAGGCTGGTCTTGCCGCTCGTGATGAAGTAGTCAAGCCCGTTGAAGTCGGCGGCGCTGCCGCTGAATATCAGCTTGAATTCGTTATCTAACTTGCGCTTGCCCGTTGTCTGAGTAAGGCTTGTAACGGCGATCCAGAAGTTGTTTTCCTCGCCCTCGGTGAGGAATTGATTCTCTGCGTTCGCGCTTTGGGCGCCATAGGTCCAGCCGTGATTACTGCCGTTCCATGTGGGCACCTCGTCGCCATAGACATAGCTCAGATCACTCGCTTCAAGATACACATCCCGCGCTTTGAGCTGAACTTCGTTAAACAGCTTGCCATAGAGGTCGCCGTCGGAAGAGAGCGGCAAACGATAGTTTTTGCTCTCGGTCGCCGTATCGTTGAACGAGTAAGCGTAGAATTTATATGCCGTTTCGCCTGCCTTGACATATTGGAACGGAACGAAGTCGTTGATGTTTGACCCCTCGTAGGCCCGCACGCGCAGATAGATCTTCTTGGGCGCATCGCCTTCCTTTTCGGTGAGAGACTCATAGTAAGCAAGCCATGCTTCGGTGCCATTTTTTGTCCTGTCGGTACCGTTGTAGTAGAAGGTGAGATTTTCGTCCCACTTCACCTCTATGACCTTCTGCTGAACGGTATGCTTGCCCGCTACAATTTCAATGATATAGTTGTTGTACGGTTCGGCAAGCGTGATATTGGTCGTGTATGTGCCGCCCACGTCGCTGAATTGCTTCGCGGTCGTGGTGACGGGCAGTGTAAACGTATTCGCGCCACCCGAAACGGTGTAGTCGTCGATACTCTCTTGCCAGCCCGTGATCTCCGAGCCACTGTTGTCCACAAAGTGAGCAGATGCGCCATGACCGGACGTATAGCTCCATTTCAGTTGTGCGGCAGTAGGTTCGGAGCCGTAATCGGTGGTGATATCATTTGCCGTGACATATACCGTGCGCTTTTGCATGGTGAACGTGTGGGTAGCGTTCATGGCATTACCCACGAGTACGAAGTTGGGATTTTCCGTGCCTGCGCTGAGTACGGTGAAGGTATATTCGCCCGCATATTTGAAGTTCGTGACCTCGACGCCATCCACTTCGAGCCGTAATTGGGGAGCAAGGTGCGCATTGTCTATATTGCTTACAAAGTACACAAAGCTCGTTACATTGCCGGCAAGGTGATCTTTCCCGTCATAGGTATAGGAGCCTTCTACCCACTCTACCTTGTCGATCTGTTTCGGTTTTATGGTAAACTTGCCTGCCTCGTAGGTGAACATATAGTTGCTGTATCGGCCAGCATATGTGTCGGGGTTGTTCATCATAATGACCGTATAATACGTGCCATTCACGTCTGACCTCTGGTTTACAAGAGCCCCCGCATTGTAGGTCACTTCAGTGCATCCGAAAACATAAAATGCGTTCTCCAAGTCTTCTTGCAGATTCTTTTCGAGAATTTTACCGATTGCTTCATCGTAGTTGAAGAAGCTCCTGCCCATATTGGTATCGCCATAGTTGCTGGTTCCGGACAAGTAGTCGCCGTATTCACGCTCCGCATTCTGCGCTTTGAGGGTAATTTGAATAGGCTGAATCGCAAAGTCGTCGATTTGCGCTTTGTCGAGATCGGGCAACTTATAGTTATCCGCCGACGTGCCGTTGATTTTTGTTGCACGGATCGTGTAATTGCCGACCTGGTCCACCGTTTTAGCACGGTTGACGTTTACGGGCCCATCTGCTTGGGGAACGCCATCCTCCACCCATTGCACGGTGAGATTGAGGGAGTCGGATACACTGCCGGTTCCGGGATAGATCCCGTTTGTCGTCACGGAATTGGTAATAGACGTGGTGGGCAACTGCGATTTGCCGCTGTAAGTGGGAGTTTTGTTGCCCCATGTAAACTCTATTTCGCGCTGCTCTATGGTGAAGTAGACCTCAAAGGTTTTTTCATCGAGCGTTGCCGTCTCGGTGGGGTTCCTCGCGTCATTGGGGCCGTTGGGCGTATACTTTATGAGCGCGACATATCTGCCCGCCTTGTAGGGCAGGTACTCGGGAATGAATTTTGCCGCGTCTTCGCTTGTATTAGGTCCACTGACGTTCTGAAGCCCGCCTGCGGACATCGTTTGGTTTTTGACAAGTTCACTAGGGGTGAGTGTCGTGTGCCTCGTGGGATCATAGTAACCCTCTCGCACCAAGGCATAGGAGACCGAGCGCTCCCGCATTTCTATGCCCTCATCCCAAAGATTTGGTTGACCCGCCGAAGTCCATGCACGGGTGAAGTACACGGAATAGCCGCCGCCTTGGTTGCCCAAATCGCCGTAGATCCATTTTTCTGCCGCACCGCTATTATCCTCAGATACGGCCTGCTTGGTGATATGCAGGGCAAAGTTCGCCGAATAGCTGCCCCTTAAAATACGGTACCACAGCTTGATCGTGACCACGTCCCCATCCGAGATCAAAACATCGGGATGATCGGTGAGATAGGCATTCTTCTGCGTGAGTTCGTAGGCTTCCGTCGAGGATGCCCATGCGTAATCTTGGCTCCATTCGGTAGCGGGAACGGTGAGCGTGAGGATCAAATAGTAGTATCCGACTTCCTTGCTGTCTTCATCAAGCGAATTGGTAATAGGCTCATCTTCGGCGTTGTAATATTTGACCGTGAAGGTCATTTCCCAAGGCAAATCGCCGTCTACTTTCTTGGTATAGGTGCCGCTATTGCCCGTAATGTCGGGAATCTCACCGATATCGAAGTTGGGATAGAGCGCACTGTTCTCCTTACGGGGCTGGGCGCGGAAGTTGTAATCTTCCTTATCTGCGGCGCCCTTTGCGAGCGTGGGCGCGGTGATCGTGCGTTGCTTGATCTCCCAATAGTCTTGGTACTCTTCGACAAGGGAATCTATGCCCGTTGTCGCATCGGGCAGACGGTCCGTGTTGTAATTATCGGTGGCCCAACAATAGTTACCCTTGATCGTATCGTCTTTGAGGGAAATTGTAAAGGAATACTTGCCCGCGTGCTTTGCCGTGAGTTGAAGCGTGTCGTCCACAGTCTGGGAGCTTACATCCTCTATGGGGCCTTGGGCGGCAGTATAGTCCTTGCCCGCAAAAGCGCTTATCTCCATAAGAGAAGCGTTCCATTTCTGAAGGGTGAAAGTCTGTAATTCTTTGTTATAAACGTAGCTGTCGCCTTTATTTTCGCTCGTGGGCTTGTCAAGTCCCAATTTATAAATCGTATATTTCGCGTTGGGCGCAGGCTGCGTGGCGACATTCCCAGCCTCCGCCTTGTCGCCCGCTTTCGCACGCTTATAGGAGGCAATATAGTAGTTGCGCGCTTTATCGCCCGAAATGCTTGTGACCGTGGCAGTGTAATAGCCTGCATTTACGGCTTTTGTTTTATCTTGGATGGTTGCGCTGTCTGTGCTATCCGTGGTGGAAAGCTCGTATGCGAATTTGACGTCGTCGCTCGGATGGGCACCTGCGAGCTGCACTTCGAGGCCCTGCGCTTCGCCGTTGTAAGTCGTCGTGGGCGCCGTGCCATAGCCGCTGTCGCCCTCGCCCTTCCATTCTACCTGAAGAGCGATGGGGTTGATGCGGAAATAGAAGGTTTTATTTTCCCTATCGGTGGAGTTGCCGTCGCCGCTTGCCGCATTTTTCCAAACGAAGTTATCGCTTGCGAGTTCTACGGTAATTTCATACGCCTCGACGAGCGCATTGTCGCCTTCGCCGGTGCCGCGCTTAACGTCCGTCGCGGACATGGTAGCCTCGTTTTCGTTGTAAATCTTCACGCGGGTGTCGCTATCGTCGCCGATTTTTTCGCCATAATACGCCCAATTTGTGAGCGCGTCCGTAAAGTTCTGCTCCGCGCCGTTGTAGTCCGTCTCATAGACGTTGTCTATGCCATTGACCGCGGGTGCGGCAAGCTCATAGGGCTTGATCTGCAGATAGAACGTGAACGCTTCTTCGGAGCCTTTGACGTTGCCTTGCCACGAATAGTTGTCGGGGTCGGCGATGTAGTAATTGATCTCGTAGTAGCCGAGCGAGCTCCCCACCGTGACCCATTTCACGCTCATAAACGCGGGGGCTTTGTTCGTGACGACATTGTCATCCGTCTTATAGTCGGGCGAGGTGATCTTGATGAGATCGGCGATTTCTTCCCAGTTGGAGATGAAATCGTTGAAGAGATAGTTTTCGCCCTTGTAGGTTACGATGATGGTGTTATCTGTGCCGTTATAGCTGCCAATTGTCGCGCCGGGGTCGAGAATGGCTTTTAGTTCGGGCACGGCGACGCTCTGCGAAGTGATCTTAAACTGTATTTCGACCCGTTTGACCTCGCCGCCGCTGCCGCTACCCGCGAACATGTAGTTATCGGCAATGTAGACGAACTTTTCTTCGCCTTCGGCGTAAATGCCCGTGATTTGCCTGCTTTCGATGCAATCACGGATGGAATCGGTATATTGCAGCACCGACCAATATTTATCGTAGGCCTCTGTGGGGTCCGATTCGAGCGCCTCGCCGGTGTTATCTTTATAAACCTTGGGCAGAAGTTTGAGGGCATCGGAGCCGCCGGCGTTTTTGACCGTTGGCACGGGGGCATGACCATTGCCGTCGTACGTGAAGGCCACTTGGCCCCAATCGATTTCAAGCTTTTTGCGTTCAAGGGTGAATTTTACTTCACAAGTGCCGGCGTAATTCTCTCCGTCATCCGGTTCGGCAGAATCGCCCTTCCAACAATAGTTTGCCTTGTCACTCAGTGTAAAAGTAACAGTATACGTGCCGGCATACGTTACCACCGCATGCAGTGTCTTGGTATCAATCTCATAGTGTGTGAAATAATGTTCGTTAGTCAAGGCACCGGCAGTCTTGAACACGGCGCCCGAATAAGAAACGCCGTCCAACTTCACGATGGCAGGAATTTCGTTGAAGTTTGGAAATTCAAAAGTTACTTGATTCCCGGTATAAACTTTTGACTCTTGCGTAGTGGGCTTATTCAGAGTCTTTTTGAGAATCTTCCACTCGATGGGATAATTCTCCTGTGTTTCGCCGGGGGCGGCAAGAGCGGAATCGTCCGTTTCGCTGATATAATAGTTGTCCGTTGCCTTGATGTAGAGGGTATATTTGCCCGCGTCTGTTGCTATGTACTGACTCACCGCCGTAACAAGGGTAACATACGGAGTCAATGTGCCCGTCTGCGAATAAGACAAACTATTGCCCGACTTTTGGAAGTGCGCTTCAATCTCTGAACTGCTACCGCTGTATGTCCGCTCTTCGGGATCGAAGAATGGATAGGTCTCGGTGTTCGTAGGATCGATCCGCATACGGTTGATCGTCCAAGTGATGACGGCGTATTTTTCCCCATTGACGTTCTCAAACGTCACTTTATCATTGTTAGTCTCCTCGTCCCAAACATTATTAGTATAATTTGTGAGTCTTACATAAATTTTATAAACATCCGCATTTGTCGCGCTGACGGAGGTATCCTTTGTAGTAATGGGGCTTTGTAGGCCATGGATGGTACTCTTCGTAAGAGTGGAATATGTTGCCATGGTCTCTTCCGGCAACTTAACGGCATTAAAGCCTTGCAGTTCGGCCGTCTGTTCCGTCCCATTATACGTTACTTCGTATTCCTTCAATGTGGGCGCGGCGATCTTGCGCTTTACAATTTTGAAGGGCGTGATAAATTCGCAGAAGTTGTAGTCCTGGAAGTCGGAATCGTTGTCTCCAGTATCCATATAGGTGCTGTACACGATCGCATAGTAGTTGTCCTCGCTCGCGCCAAGCGAATAGGCGTTATCCTCGTCTGTTCGGGACGCATTTTTCTCCCCCAAAAATTGGTAGAAGCCGCCGTTGGGAATTCCCGTTTCAGCATAACTCTGCTTATATTGTTCAAAATATGCGTCGTACGTCTCTTGGGAAATCACCGCAACTTTGTAGCCGCCGAAGAAGGGATCGCTTGTAGGTTTGCCTTTGATCTCCCCCTTGCTGTAATAAGGGCGGGTGGGAAGAACGCCTTCCATTGTCCAGCCGTCCCCTTCCCTCGTGGTAAAGTCAGCTCCGATCTCATTACCTTCGTACTTGGCAATGGTGAAGTTGATCGTAGCCTCTAAGTTGTCGATACCGCTACAGATACCGCCGTGGTCAGAAGTAAGATTGTCGGAGTGCCAAGCATAGATATTTGCGTATTTGCCGTTTAACTGCACGCGAATCCTATATGTAAGAGCATGCGTAAACGTAGTGACGCGCTCGCCTGCCGTGCCGCCCGAAGCACTGTCTGCATAGACGATTTGCCAATCGTAATCGCCCTCACTTGTGTTGGTTTTGTCAAATTCGAGATCTTTGTTGTCGTAAAATACGATTTGGAGATAATCGTAGGGGTTAAATTTCTGGCCGTTATAGGTAAGTGGTGTATCCTCTATCTTCTTTTGGTTCCATTGCAGCATGAGCTGGCGGGCTTGAATTCTCAAGTGCGTTGAAACGGAAATGCTGCTGTAGTTGCCGTCGGGCCAAATGTCGATCTGTACGGTATAATAGCCCGGGTCCGTGGGCGCGCCTGTATCAAAGTAATATTTTTGAGCCCCTGCGTCAAAGGACAAGCGGAATTTATGCCCCTCGGCGATCGCGCCGCCCTTGTAGTCCAACGTCCATACCTTATCCTTATCGTCCTCGGAATAAGCGGAATTGCTGGTATAAATTCTGTATAACTTCCTTTGGTCGCCGTCGCCGAGATACAGTTTCAGCGTAAATGTAAACGTTTCGCCGTAACCCAAGGTGTTGGGCATCTCGTATTCGAGCGAAAGGGTAAGACCCCTGACTTCAAACTCAATATAGCGATATAGCGACGAATCTTCGGGCAAGCCGACGTCGGTACGGTTCTTGCCTTGGTTCCCGTCTCCCCAATCTTCCTCGTTTGGAGAGGGCGCCGGCGTACCGCCGCCACGAGTGGACCACTCAAAGCTACCGTCACTATCCAGTGAGGCATACATGCGGTAGTTGCCAATCACGGAATCGCCCGTCAGCTGCAAATAGTATTTTTTGTTATGCGTAACTATATCCAGCTTGACGCCTGTGACGCCGTTTTCCATTTTCACTTCCCACTTATATGTGGGATCCGCGCCTTCAGAGCCCATCTCCTGTGTAACACTGGTTTGAGCAATGAGTGTCCACTTGCTATCGACATAGCGGTAGAATTGCAGGCTGTACTTTGCGCTGATTACACCATCGGCATAGAGATTGGCGGGATCGAAGTTGGTCAATTGCAGCTCTGCGCCCTGATCATAGACGCCTTCTTTCGGATCGGTGCTGTTGACAAGGTCGCCGAAGGTTACTGTGTTACCGCTGCCGAACGACGGTAGGTTCTGACTTGAGCTTGTTAGAATGAAGGAAGTACCCACCCAATAATCACGATAAAAAGCGATGGCGGGCTGGATCACGTCACCGTCTGTCGTTTTGATTTCCTCTATAACGTAGACAAGGCGCACATAGGCGATGTTCGAGCGCAATCTGTCGTACGGTTTCTCTGCGGCGTCCATCGAGCCGCTGAAATAGCTGTATATATTTTTGCCCGCAGACTCTAATTTTTTCAGATCGATCGTCTTAAAAGTTGAGCTGTACGGATAGGCTGTCTCCGCTTCTTTGGCATTTGTACCTGAACCTGCATCTAAAACGTTTTTGAATTCCTCTTTGGTGTAATAATAAAGTCCATAGCGACCGATACCTTGCTGATTGCCCACCGTTGCGTTAAACAAGGGATGATAGAAGTTGGTCGTGGGAGCTACGTTGCCGTTTTCCGTCGTACTCAAGGCATTGCCGGAACTGCCGTATATTCTTACCGCCGTGGAGCTAAAGGAGGAGGCTACATCCTCTTGTGACAAATGGTGTTTATATGTGAATTGGAACGACGGCGAAGCATTGGTGCCGTTAAAGTTGAACGCGCTGTTCAACGTCTGCGTGCCTATTGCGCCCGTCATGTTGAGACCCGTGATCTCCTCATATGAGACGCGCACGGGGAAATATGTGGTTGCACCGTTATAATTGCAGTAGATCCACTTGATAAAGTAGCCGTCTTTATATTCGTCGTAGCTACTATACTTACTGTCCCTATAACTTTGCTTGACTGTGACCGGTGCGCCGTTACCCGATAAATTGAGCTCGCCGAGTTTGGGGTTGAGCTCTCTGCCCGAGCGCATGTAGTGTGTAAAATTAAGTTTACCTTTTGCTTGAAGAAGAGGCAGAACGCCGCCCTCGCCATAGGTTACAAAGTCTGTGGGATAAATGGGGTTTTGAAATTCAATATTGCCGCTAATTTTTTCGTCTTTCTCGTCTGTGGCGGCTTTCCATTCATCCAAGCCCTTTACTTGTTGCGTAAAGGAAACGTCGTTCCACAGACCTGAATCATGGTAAAACCTTATTTTGATCTCGTTGGATGTGATGCCGTTGCCCAAGCCCTCCGGGGCATATTTGAGCGCAATGGGAAAGAGATCCACATCGTTCGTCGTCGTGGGGACCTTCGTCGAAGGATCTATACTGATCCTCGGGTCTGTGCCGAGCATCTCCGTCATGACGCCGTTGTTATCGTAAACGTGCACCAAAATACCGAAGCGGAGCAGATACTCATAGTCGCTTGCGTTCTCGCTCGGCGCAAAAAAGTTGTAATATTGATGCTCTGCAGTGCTTGGATTATATTTATACTGGGTACCATTGTTGTCGCCGGCTTTTTGAGGCACATCCACGCCTATGGCGCGGAGCCAATGCCCCGATTTGCCGTCTGCCGCGCTGTTATAAACGGTGCCCTTAAGGGGATCTTTGTCCGTATTTTCTTTACTATTGTTCGGGGTCTGATTGATTTTGATGCGCACAGCCTTGGGGGTAGCCGTACTGCCGGTCGCGCCCGATATGGTGCAGCTATCACTTTGCGCACCTTCTTCCTTTGGGCTGGTGTCATACGTCAAAGTCGCCGTAACTTGGTTGTCCGAAGAGTCGCCGAACACAAACGGACCGCTGCCGTTGGCAAACTGCAACGTGAGAAGTTCACGGGGGACTTCCACGCGTTCGGCCCCACTTTTCCCGTAAGGGACCGCCGTGATGCTCGAACGGTAGTCAAAGGAGTAAATATTGTAGGTGCGGAGCCCTGTAGAAGGATAGACGGGATCCTCCGGAGGCTCGCCTTTCATGGTGCCTTTTTGATAAGCAGGGTCCTGTACCAACTGTACGCTCGTCGTGGGGTTGTTGTCCACGCGCAAGGACTCGATTTCCTTTGCGAAAAAGAGAGTTACTTGGTATGAACTGCCAACTGACACATCAGCGAAGGGCATGCAACTTGCGCCATCCGTGCGGTCGCTGAACATCTTATCGTTCACAGAAACTTCGATATTGAATTCATGAGGCTTCAAAACACGACTATCGTCCGAAAGTGATTCACCGCTTTCATCAGTGAAAGTCACATTCGCCCTAGCGACGATACGCGTCTTGATATCCCAAAGAGTGGTACGCTGGTATACGTTTCCCGCTGTCTCACCATAGTTTTCGGTGTCGAACGACGGAGAAGTATCCACCCAGTTATTGAATTTAGTAATGTCGCTGTCGATATATTCGGCTATCGTGTCTTCCTCGGCAGACACGGCGACCGAGCTGCTGTCCGGCTTCACGAGCGACAGGGCACCCATGACCGCAACTACCAGCATCAGAACAGCGCAAAGCACAATTGCCAATAATTTTTTGGAATACCGCTTACTCATACTTACCTCTTCTCCTTACCTGTGATGATTTGAGATTTTGATGATTGCGACCCACCCCGTGGACCGCGTGAGCTCTTTGCATGAAAATGCGCGCGGAATATTCTATTCCGCGCACAATTTCCGAGCGGTGTTCATAAAAAAGTTTGTGAAAAATATAAAAAAAGCCTTTCAAACCCTTGATTTCTTCGCCAATAAATAGTATAATAATGCCACGAATGCGAAAAAAACACACGGAATAGAATATTCCGTGTGCAGATTTTGGCAGGCACAAATGCCCATATATGCAGATTTTGGCGGGGATAAACCCGCCTTTTTTTGCAAAATGAACGGGAAAACATGAAAAAAGGAGCCCTTGTGCAAGGCTCCCTTTTGTTTGATCGGGGATGGGTTACTTCAGGATCCTGTTCATCATGTCGACGATGTCTTGCACCGTCTTCACGCCCTCGATCTCCCCCTCGGGAAGCGTGATGCCGTGCTCGTCTTCAAGCGCCATCATCAGCTCGACTACGTCAAGCGAGTCGGCACCGAGGTCCTTGACGACCTCCGATTCGGGCTTTATGGAATCAGCCGGCACGCCCAGCTGTTCTGCCAACATCTTACAAACTTTCTCAAACATAAAAACCTCCGAAGCTCCCTAAGGAGCATTTTTTCTTATCTCTATTGTACCCCAACCGCACCGCTTTGTCAAGAGTTTTTTCAAAACTCGCCTTGAAGGGCCTCCCCAAGCGCCGCATGCCAAACTTCCTCACGATAGCGCGGGTTTGCGGGGGACGTCGAGGGCATTTTTTTGGCCATTCCCACGAGCCCCGGATGCACCGCCGAGAAGAGCTCATAACTCTTTGTGCCGTTACATAGAACGCATCGGATGGGGGCATGTCCGAGAATGGACCTCACGTC
The DNA here is from genome assembly GCA_947624215.1 of uncultured Clostridia bacterium. GTDB lineage: Bacteria > Bacillota > Clostridia > Christensenellales > Borkfalkiaceae > Gallimonas. The sequence goes on along the minus strand of CANQJJ010000014.1, from coordinate 13,623 downwards.
CACCGTCTGCGCCCCTTGGATGGAGGCATCCGCCGAGCCCACGATATCACACGAGGAGACCATGTCCCACAGGGCGATCTTGCGGCGAAGCACGAACGCGCGCTTCTCCTCCACCGTCGCGGGAAGCCCTTCCCCGAAAAAATGCGCGAGCATGGGCCAAAATCTGTTCTGCGGATTGCCGTAATAAAACCCCTCCGCGCGGCTCTTCACCGAGGGAAAACTCCCCAAAATGAGCACGCGGCTCTCCCCGTCCCAAACGGGCGCAAACCCCTCCGCCCTCATAGCTTGAACGAGGTGAGATCGCCGACAGCGGCCGTGGCCATCCTGCCGAGATCCAAACTGCTCTCGATGACGCGCGCAACGTCCTCCCGCGTGAGGGCCGAGATCTCCGCCATGCGCTTTTCAAAATCGTAGACCTCATCGAAATAGAGGAGATTTCTGCCATAGAGAAGCATCTGCGAGGACGTGCTCTCCTGCGAAAAAATGCTGCTCGCTTTGAGCTGTTCTCTGCCTCGCGCGAACTCCTCCTCGGACACGCCCCCCCTCTTGAAGGTCTCGATGACTTCTCTGACCGCCGCTGCGGCATCCTCTGCCTCCCCGGGTTCGACCCCCGCATACACCGTGAGCATGCCCGTCTCCTCATAGTGCGAGGTATACGAATAGACGTCGTAGGCAAGCCCAAGCTCCTCGCGCACCCGCTTGAAGAGACGGGAGGAGAGCCCGCCGCCCAAAATGGCGTTCATGAGCTGTACGGCGGGGACGTCGTCCGAATCCCGCTCCACCGAGGGAAACCCGAGCGCAAAGTGCACCTGCTCGATGGATTTTTTCTTCACGATGCCACCCTTGTTCCAGACGACCTGCTTGGGCCGCGCCTCGTTGCTTGCCGCGGGCAGCCCGCCGAAAAAGTTCTCCGCGAGCGCCATGGCCTCTTCCGCACCGATGTTGCCCGCAAAGGAGATGACGATGTCCGAAGAGCAATAGCGCGCCGCCTTGTAGCGTGCGACGTCCTCCCGCGTGAAGCCCGAAACGTTCTCCGCGGGGCCCAAAATGTTCCTGCCGTAGTTGGCATTGCCGAATGCCGCGCGGGCGAGCAAGTCCAAGCAGAGATCGTCGGGGCTGTCTTCATCCTTCTTGATCTCCTGCAAAATGACCCCCTTCTCCCGCTTCATCTCCTCGGGGGGATAGGTCGCATTAAGGAAGAGATCGGCGAGCAGGGCGAAGGCCTCGGCGGCGTGGTCGGTGGTCGCCTTGGCGTAGTAACACGTCATGTCCTTGCCCGTGAAGGCGTTGACCTGCGCCCCGAGCGCGTCGAAAGCGTCGGAGATCTCAAAGGCCGTGCGGGTCGCCGTGCCCTTGAACTGCATGTGCTCGATAAAGTGAGAAATACCGTCTTCGGCGTCCCTCTCAAAGGCCGAGCCCGTGCCGACGAGAATGCCCATCGAGACGGAAAGCAAGCCATCCATGCCCTTGACGATGACGCGCACGCCGTTGGAAAGAGTCTTTGTTTCGATCATGATTTGCTCCTATGTATAATTAAAGATTTTCGCCGACGGGGATGACGGAGAGCCCGTGCGCCCTGTAATAGGCGAGGATGCGCGGGAGGGCCTCCACCGTGTGCGGCATGGGGTGCATGAGGACGAGATCTCCCCCTTCTATCCCCTCCGTGGCGCGGCGGAAGACTGTCTCGGCGTCCTTGTCCCGCCAATCGACTGTATCCTTGCTCCAGAGGACGGTCTTCAACCCCATGCCCTCGGCGGCCTCGAGCGTGGCGTCGTTATATGCCCCCGAAGGAGGTGCGAACAGCGTGACCGGGCGGCCGGCGATGAGGTTCAAAAATTCCACGCTTGCCCCGATCTCACGGTTGTTGCCCTCTAAATCGAGAGTGTCGTGCGCGCGGTGGAAGTAGCCGTGGGAGCCGATCTCGTGGCCCCGTGCCGCGATCTCCCGCACGCAGGAGACGTTGTCGTCTGCCCAACTCCCACCCAAAAAGAAGGTGGCGCGGGCTCCGTATTGCCCGAAAATATCCAGCATTTTCAACACTTCTTCCGCGCCCCAATACACATTGATCATGAGGGAGACGCCCTCTTTGGAGGTCCCCTTGCGGATGACGCGGTCTTCGAGCCCGGACGCGGCGCCCGCGGAGGGCAGAAAACACACGGTGCCCACGACGATAAGGATGAGCGAAAGGGCGAGATTGGTGATGACGGCCACGGCGCGCGACGAGAGCTTTTTCAAGTAGTTTACCTCAACAGGGGGGATTTTCATCCCATTGTACGCGCGTCGGTGAAAAAATATGCTCCCGTTTGTCCCGCTTTGGCCCGCTTGTTTGACACGCTTGTTTGGCCCGCTTGTTTGGCCCGCGGGGACGCTTGCCGCGTTATTTGAGGTAGGCGATGGTCACGCCGCTCTCCCCTTCGCCGTATTTGCCGAGGCGGAAACTCTCCACCCGCCTGTGTTTTTTGAGGAGGGCGTGCACGGCGGCGCGCAGTTTGCCCGTTCCCATCCCGTGCACGATGCGCACCTCGGAGAGATTTGCGAGCACGGCGGAATCCAAGAATTTTTCCAGCTCGGGCTCCATTTCCGAGGTCGTCATGCCGATGAGGTTGATCTCGGGCTTGACGTCTGCACGGGCCGTGACGTTGCGCGTCACCGTGACCTTGGCCTCCCCTTGCCCGACGGGGGCGGCACGGTAGAGGTCGGAAATCTTTACCTTGGCGCGGATGCTCCCCACGCGCACCTCCGCAGTCCCCTTGGTGCGGGAGACGGAGAGGACGACCCCCTCGGCATTCATGCTCCCCACGCGCACGCGGTCCCCCTCTTTGAGAGTGGCGAAATCGACGGGTTCATCGCGTACAGAAGGCTCCTCCTCGGACATGGTACCCCTCTTTAACGTGTTCTTCAAGGTGCGGGCGTGGATGAGGTCGCTCTCGTCGATGCTCTCTTTTTGGAAGATCTCTTCGATCTCGGCGAGGATCTCCTCTGCTTCGGCCGTGCGGGCGGAGACGATCTTGCGGGCCTCGGCCTTGGCGGAAGCGAGGAATTTTTCCCGCTCACGGGCGAACTTCTCCTCGTCGCGGGCGAGCTGTTCCGTGCGCTCCTGCCATGTGCGGCGAAGCTCCTCGGCCTCATGCCGCACCTCGTCTGCCTTTATCCTGCTCTCCTCTGCGGCACGGAGCGTCTGTTCGAAGAGACGGGCCCCCTCCGAGAGGTATCCCCGCGCCTCCTCGATCGTCTCCTTGGGCAGCCCGAGGCGGGTGGAGATGGCGAGCGCGTTGGAGGAGCCGGGCGCCCCCATGCGGAGGCGGTAGAGCGGACGGAAATCCTCCGCGTCGAACTCCATGCTCCCGTTTTCCAGCCCCGGGGTGGCATAGGCAAATTCTTTGAGGGCGGCATAGTGGGTGGTGACGATGCCGCGGCAGCCGCGGCGGAGAAGTGCCGAGAGCACGGCCCGCGCAAGGGCCTGCCCCTCCTCGGGATCGGTGCCTTCGCCCGGCTCGTCGATGAGCACAAAGTCGTATTCCCCCGCCTCCTCCAAAATGTGCTTGATGCGCACGATGTGGGAGGAGAACGTGGAGAGGTTTTCTTCAATGGATTGACTGTCGCCCACGTCGCAGAAGACATGGGTGACGGGAAGGCGCGTGCCCTCGGCCGCGGGAACGAACAGCCCGCACGCCGCCATCAGCGAGAAGAGGCCGCACATCTTGAGCGTGACCGTCTTGCCGCCCGTGTTGGCGCCGCTGAGGAGCAGAAAAGCGCAATCCTCCCCCACTTTCACGGAGACGGGCACGGCCGTGGTTTTTTCAAGGAGAGGGTGCCGCCCCATGCGGATATCGAGGACGCCCTTCCCGTTCAGGCGGGGCCGCACGGCTTTGAGGCTGTATGCATATTCCGCGCGCGCGAAGAAGGTATCCGCCTCCGAGACGAGCGAGACGGAGAGCTCGAATTCACTGCGCCTGCGGCCGAGACGGAGGGAGAGATCCTTCAAGATGCGCTCTTCCTCCTCCTTTTCGTCGATGGCGAGCGAACGGAGCTCGTTGTTCATCTCAAGCACTTCCTCGGGTTCGATGAAGACGGTGGCGCCGCTCTGGGACCTGTCGTGCACGAAGCCGCGGATGCTCCGCTTGTATTCCGCCTTGACGGGAATGACGAAGCGGTCTTCCCGCACCGTGACGATGCCCTCCTGCAAGTATTTCTTTTCGTCGCCCGTGAGATACTCCGAGAGACGCGCGCGGATGCGCTCTCCCAAAAGCCGCTTCTCCCTGCGGATGGAAAAGAGGCGGTCGCTGGCCGTGTCGGCGATGGCGTCCTCGCTGACGATCTTGTCGCCGATCTCCTGTTCGAGGCGCCTGTCGTAGGTGAGGCGCACGGCGAGCTCCTTGAAGAGCACGATGTTTTCGTCTGCGAGCGAGGCGACCCCGTCCGAGAGCACCCGCACCGAACGGAGCATGGCGGAGAGGTCTAAGAGCTCTTTGCAGGAGAGGATGGCCCCCTTTTGGGCACGTTCGAGCGCGTCGCCAAGGGGCGGGAAGTACTCCACGCGCGGACAACCCATGGTGAAGAGCAGGCGGCTCGCCTCCTCCGTCATCGAAAGCAGATGCTCGGCCTCTCCGATGTCCGCCAAAGGCTCCGTGGCGGCAAGGGCGGCCTTGCTCTCGTCGAGCACGGCATAGGCGGCCGCGGCCTGTAAAATTTTGTCGAGCTCCAAGAGCTTGGCACTTCTCATCATAACATACTCCTGTCCGAGTGTCCGCGCGTGGAAAAAGGCCCGCGCACCAAGAGCTCGGTATTGTCTGTAAGGCGGGAACTCAGGCCTGCGCGCCCCTCCAAACTTGCACAGTTGTAGACCTCAAAGCGGCATACCATGTCCGAGACACGGTATCTGCGGAGCGGGAAAACACGTCCTTCTTCGTCGGTCATGCGGTAGAAATTTTTCCGATCGCACGAAGAGCAGGTGCGGCCGAAGGGGCAGTGAATGAGGTCCATCACCTTGACGCCGCCGCCCGAGAGTGCGAAGGCGCCGCGGACGGCAAGGGCGTTCTGCTCGGCCGTGGAGATCTCCTTGGAGAGGGCGAAAAAGCGCGCGTATTCACGCACCCCGCTCACGGCGATCTTGTTGGTGAGGTTGAAGCCCGTGCCCGCAAACAGCGGCAAACCGTATTTTGCGGCGAGCGGGATCCCGTAGTAGCCGTCGGCGTAGATGCCGTCGAAGTTTTTCAGCTGCCCGCCCACCGTCTCCTCGTCGGCCTGTGTGAAGAAGGGCGGGAGGTAGAGGTAGACCACGGGGAAGGGCGGGCGCTCGAGACGCCTGTAATCGGAGGGCTTGTAGATGAAGATGTCCGCGCTCTTCGGCGGGCTCTCCCCCATCACTGCCTCGGACATGCCCCCCTCCGTTTGCATGACAGGGAGCGGCGGGGAGACTTCCTCCAAGGGCTCGCGCGGCGGGCAGAGATGTGCGCACAGGCCCGCGTAGAACTCTCTGCGGAAGGCATTGAGCGCCGATTTTTGCAGGAAAGCGTCCCCCGCGTCGGCATGCACGGTCACCTCGAAAGGCAGACCGTCCGTCTTTTGGAAACAGGAAAGGAGCTCGGCCTCCCCGACGGGGGCATGCTCGGCGGGCGCAAGCGGCTCTTTCCCAACATAGGTATACCCCTCGGCCGTGGCACGCGGGGGCTTACCCGCACGGAAGCAGAGCTCCACATCGAGCGGCCTCTTTTTGACAGGCTCGAGCGCGGCCGCATTGCTCACGACGGAGGTGGTGAGACGGACCTCGTCGCCCTCCCGGAATGCTCCCCCCGTGAGAACGAAGCCGCCCGAAGTCTCCTCTTTGAAGAGAGCGCCGCCGGCCTCCTTCCCGCCGCGGAGGATCTTGAACCCGTCGCCGCGCACGGCATGATAGTTTGTACCGCAGACGGGCATACCATGTCTGAAAGTGACCCGTCCGATGTACTCTCCGATGTGCCCCTGCACGTCGCGCGAGAGGAAATTTTTCTCCCCGAATGCGAGCCCCTCGGTGTAGTCGCCGCGGTTGTAGGCCCGCCTGAGCATGGTGAGCGCCGCAGCCGAGGGCGTGCCGTCCAAGAGAGCGCGGTAGTATTTGACCGCCGCCCCCACATACTCCTCGCGGCGCATCCTGCCCTCGATCTTGAGGGAGCACACGCCCGCCTCTTGCAACTCTTTGAGCCTTGCCCCGAGCATCAGATCGGAGGTGGAGAGCGCATAGGCCTGTTCTTCAAACCCCGCGCGGTCGAGGCGGTATTTCTTCCTGCACGGCTGTTTGCATCTGCCGCGGTTGCCGCTGTTGCCCCCCGCGAAGGAGGAGAGGTAGCACTGCCCCGAGAAGGCCGTACAGAGCGCGCCCTGCACGAAGACTTCCGTCTCGATGACCTTCGAGATGGCAGCCATGTCCGAAAGCGGGGTCTCGCGGGCGAGGACGACGCGGGAAAATCCGAACTGCTTTGCGAGTTCTGCGCCATACACGTTGCAACAGCCCGCCTGCGTGGAGAGGTGCAAGACCATCTCAGGATAGCGGCGGCGGAGCTCCTTCCCGAGGAAGAGATCCTGAATGAGGATGGCGTCGGCCCCCGCATTCCAGACCGCGCGCGCCGCGGCAAAGAAATCTGCGAGCTCGGCGTCCTTGACGAGCGTGTTCAGGGCGACGTAGACCTTGGCATGCAAAAGATGGGCCAAACGGAGGATGTCCGCAAAGGCCCCTTCATCGAAATTTTCCGCACTGCTGCGCGCGGAAAACTGCCGAAGACCGAGATAGATGGCGTCTGCGCCCGAGGTGAGCGCGGTGACGGCCGCCTGCATCCCCCCGGCGGGGGCGAGTAGCTCCGTCATCTTCCGATGGTGCGCTGGATGAGCTCCTGCGCGGCGTCATACCCCATGAGTTTGAGACGGTGGTTGCGCGCCGCCACTTCGATGAGGATGGCAAGATTTCTGCCCGGGCTCACGGGCACGGTGAGCTTGGGGACCCTGATCCCGAGGATCGTCTCGGTGCCCCCCTCGCCGCCGATGCGGTCGTATTCCTTCCCCTGTATCCAATGCTCGAGCTCCATGACGAGTTCGACTTCCTTCTCCGTCATGACCGAGCCCGAGCCGTACATATTCTTGACATTGATGATGCCGATGCCGCGCAGTTCCATGAAATAGCGGATGCGCTCGGGGGCGGTGCCGACAAGCTCGCTCTCCACCCGCTTGATGAGCACGGAGTCGTCGGCGACGAGACGGTGCCCGCGCTTGATGAGCTCCATTGCCGTCTCACTCTTTCCCACGCCCGAACTGCCCGTGAGCAGGATGCCTGCGCCGAAGACGTCCAAGAGCACGCCGTGCACCGTCGTCTTGGGGGCGAGCAAGCGGGAGAGATAGGCGCAGAGGTCGGCCATGATCTGCGTGGTGAGCCGCCCCGTGCGGAAGACGGGCGTTCCCGACCTTCGCGCACACTCCATGAACTCGGGGAGCACGGGCAGATCCCTTGAAAAGATGACGCACGGCACTTCCCCGAAGGAGAAGAGCTTCTCGATCATCTCCGTGCGTTCCTCCGAGGTGAACGAGCGCATGTACTCGTGTTCGGTGAGACCGACGAGCATGATGCGCTGGGTATCGTACGCCGTGAAAAAGCCAGCAAGCCGCAGCCCCGGCCTGTCTACACTGACGCTCGTGAGCGTGATGAGCCCGCGGCCCGCGTACAGAAGCTCCAACCCGAGGTCGGAGGCAAACTTGTCGAGCATCACAGTCTCGTGCGGCATGATGATCTCTTCGTTCATACACTTTCCCCCATGGCATAATTGCGTATTGCATAGGCGACGCCGTCCTCATCGCACGAGGGCACGACGGTCGCACCTGTTTTGAGCGCGCTCGCCGCATTGGCTACGGCGAACTTCCCCCCCACCGCGCCGAGCATGGGCCCGTCGTTCTCACGGTCCCCGATCGCGGCGATCTCAGAGGTCGGGATATTGTATCTTGCTGCGAGGAAGCGGACGGCCGCGGCCTTGGTGAGCTGCGGCGGCATGAGCTCCACGAGCACGTCCGATGAGCGGGCGACATAGCATTTTTCAGGAAACATCGCGGCAAAGAGGGCGCAGAGGTCCGCACTCGCGCACGGCTCCGTCATCACGAGAATTTTGACGACTCTGAGGTGATTGGCGGATACCATGTCCGCAAGTGACCCCTCACAGACGGTGCCGCGGACCCCGACGAACTTCTCGTATGCCCTCAGATATTCGTCGTCGCGGCCCGAATAAAACCGCATCCCCGCGTAGATGTGGATGTGCAGATCCATCTTCTCCAAGGCGTGTAAGATGTCAATGGCATCGGCCTCGGGGAAGGCTTCGTCCGAGACGAGCTCCCCCGTCGCGATATCCGCGATCTGCCCGCCTTGCAGAGCGGCAACATACCCCTCATCGAGCCCCATCTCTTTGAGGCGCGGCAGAATGGATGGCAGCATCCTGCCCGTGCAGACGGCGAAGATCCCGCCCGCGCGCCTGTATGCGGCGATCGCGTCGATATTTTCCCGGGAGACCCTCCCGTCGGCCCCGGCGAGGGTCCCGTCGTAATCCGAGAGAAAGAGCCTGTACCTCATAACGCCTCGAAATATCTGCGGATGCGGCCCGCGAGCTCCTTGCCGACGCCCTCCACCCGCATGAGCTCGGCCTCATCGGCCTTCATGATCCTGTCGATAGTGCCGAATCTCTCCATGAGCAGTTTGCGTTTTTCCGCCCCCACGCCCTCGATCTCCTCCAAAACAGAGGAGAGATTGCGCTTGGAGTGCACATTGCGGAAGTACATCACGGCAAAACGGTGGGCTTCGTCACGGATGCGCTGAAGCATGCGGAGAGCGTAGTCGCGCCTGTCGAGGCGGATGGGCCCGTCGCTCTTCAAAGTGTAGACCTCCTCTTCCTGCTTGGCAAGCGCGACGAGGTCGATGTCTTGGATGTTCAATTCATCGAATATCTGTTTGACGGCAGAGAGCTGGCCCTTGCCGCCGTCGATGACGATGAGCTGGGGGCGGGCGAATCTGATCTCCTCCTCGGTGCCGAGCTTTTGCAGACGGCGCCGCAAAACTTCCTGCAAGGAGGCGAAATCGTTGGCGCCCTCCACCGTCTTGATGCGGAAGCGGCGGTATTCATACTTGTCCGCCTCGCCGTCGGTGAAGACGACCATGCTCCCCACCTTGTCCACGCCCGAGATGTCGGAGATGTCGTAACACTCCATGCGCTTGGGGTATTTTCCGAGGGCGAGAAGCGTCTTCAAACGCTCGCATGCAGAGGTCGTCATGTCGTTCTTGTGGGCGATGGCAGAGATGGACTTTTCGAGGTATTCGGCCGCATTGCGGGTAGCCATGTCCAAAAGCTCCCTTCGGATACCGAATTTCGGAGAGGTGATCTCCACGCCCCGTCCCTCCTTCTTTTTGCAGTACGCAAGGAAGAGTTCGCCGTCGAAGGGCTCCTCCAAAACCAGCTCGTGCGGGATGGGCTTGGTCTCGTAAAATTGGGTGAGAAAACTCGTGAAGGTCTCCCTGCGTTCCCCTGCCCCCTCGTCGAGGGAGAAATTCAGCGAGCCCTGCATGATGCCGCGGCGGGTGACGATGAGCGAGATGGCCGCGTAGAGCCCGTTGGAGGCATAGGCCCAGATGTCGGCGTCGACATCGCGGGGCATGGCCGTGATGCGGCGCTGGCCCAACTTCTCGAGCATGCGGAGGCGGTCGCGGTATTCGAGGGCGAGTTCAAACTCCTCGTTCTCGGAAAATTTTTGCATCTTCTCGGCGAGGATGGCCTGCGCCTCCTCGTAGTCACCCCCCAAAAAGGCGAGCACTTTCTCGACGCGGGCGGCATACTCCTCCTTGCTCACGTTGCACGCGCAGGGGGCGAGACAGCGGCCGAGATGGTGGTTGAGGCAGGGCTTTTTGGGCTTGGTACCGATGGAGACGTTGCAGGTGCGCACATTGTAGACCTTGGCAGCCACGTCCACGATGTCTTTGCAGCTGACGCCGCCCATGAAGGGCCCGAAGTATTTCCCGTCCTTACCCATGACGCGGCGGGTGATCGAGATGTGCGGAAACTCCTCCCGCGTGTGGACCTTGATGTAGGGATAGGTCTTGTCGTCTTTGAGGAGGATGTTGTATTTGGGCTTGTACTTTTTGATGAGGGTATTTTCGAGGGCGAGGGCGTCCAGCTCGGTGGGGACGACGATGTAGGAAAAATCGGCGATGCACTCCACCATGGCCTGCACCTTGAAGGGCTTCTCGGAGGCGTGGAAATATTGCCGCACACGGTTTTTGAGCACGCGCGCCTTGCCGACATAGATGACCGTTCCCTCGGCGTCGTACATGATGTAGACCCCCGGGGAATCGGGAAGCAGTTTGAGTTTTTCGCGGACGACACCTTCGGCCATATCCCTATTATACACAACTCGTCCGCATTTTTCAAGGGAATTTTCACATTTTCCGCGAAGCCCGCAGAGGTTTTTCGCATGCACGGGAGCGCGGACGCGGAGAAGACGCCAAAGCGGGCGCGGGGAAAGGCTTGGGAGAGGTTTGGGGTTCATTGCGGTGGTGAGCGACGTGCCCCTTGCTGCCCCCGGAAGGGAAAGTGGCGCACTGCCCTTGTGCGCCGAAAGGGTTTCAAACCTCATACCGAGGGAGACTTAGGTCTACGCTGTCATACCGAAGCCCCATAAGGGGCTGAGTGTATCCCCTCAAACGAAGTCCGCGGTGGTGGTAAGTGCGTCATCCTGAGGCGAAATGATGGTACGAAGTCCTGCACGGCTGTCTCCGAAGGATCCCGAAGAACGAAGTCCGACTGTTTGGAAAACAGACCATGCGCTATAAATATGTCATGTTGACAAGCATGTGCTCTAAATACGTCACCCTGAGCTCTGTCGAAGGGTCACCGCAATTTAATAATAAGGTGATGCTTCGACTTACGCTCAACATGACGTTATTTGGAATGCTTTGGTCGTTCACACGATGCTTGGTCGTAGCAAGATTCTTCGCAGATAAGCAATTCGCTCTCGTGCGTGCTCTATCGGCTCAGAATGACGCTTTGATTGGGCTTGGATGCGAAAACCCCTCAGTCCCGCCAAGGACCGCGGGCCAGCTCCCCTTACAGGGGCGCCAAGGGGTCGCTTAAACGAGCTTGGGCGCCAAGGGGGCGTTCACACGAGCTATACTGCATGACATACCCAAAGGGAAAGGCCCCGTCCGAAGACGGAGCCCATCAGGAGGTATTATGATCAGATTTTTTTCACATTGACGGTAAATGTTCCGCTACTGTTTCTGCTGTTTGCACGGAGGTAAACTCTTTGCCCCGCCGTCAAGGCGTAGTTGATCTTAAAGTCCCCGCTCCCGGGCCAGTGATCGGCAAGCCGATATGCGCTCGGATTATCCGTATCTATGACAGGACGAGAATAGAGTTGTCCCCAAAAAGCCATGTAAACAGTTTGGTCATGCTCCGTATAGAATGAATATGTACCGCTCGAAGGGGCCACAAAAGTGAAGATTTCAAATACATGAGTTGATGAGAGCGTCACGGTTTGTGGTTCCCAAGTCCTTAGCTCGGGAGGTTCAGGCTTCGATACGGTATGATATGAGTAATATGGCCCTGTCTTCATAAATCCATCGTCTTGATATTCGATTAAATAAACCTCAATATTATAACCTTCTGCCTGTAAAACTGTCCTTAAATTTGCTACCGAAAGTTGCAAAGCACCATTTTCGTTAATCGTAAAAAGAAATTTTCCATTCCCATCATAAACATTTGCTATAATTTTATTGTTAGAATAATCTATATTTCCTTCATAATATCCACCCTTTGTAAAAATATCAAAATTTGACGTTGGCGACGTTTTTGTAAAATCATCCACATAGCATGTCACATAGTTTGACGTAAAATGTGCTCTTTTAAGAAGAGGATCAAGGCTCCTTTTGTATGTCTCGGAACATTTATACATGTATTGCACAAAGTCATTGAAGGTTTTTGCTTTTGATTCAATCACCATGTCCCAGACTCCTTGATGCCCCAAGCTGATCTCATCGCGATTATCGCCGTCGGTTTCATCATCAAAGATGTCAAACAAAACATCTAATATCGATGCTTCGCATGCTTCACCTGTCCTATATATCAAAGACTCATGAAGTTTATAGTTATAAAAGCTATCTTTGTATCCGTTATAAACAAAATCTCCAACTGACGGTATATCTGTCAATTCGTTCCCAAAATAAATCTGTGCCATCATCCCAAAAAAAGTTGCCCATGATTCGGCCCAAGTTAATCGCAACGCTTTATTTTTTACCGTTTTATACGATTCCTTCTGCGATAATAACAACTTAATATTGTTAATCCCATCGTGCTCACCTCCAGGATTATCACTGATATCAAAATGAGTTTGCACATGATGCCCGTATTCATGCATCACCTTATCCCAATTCGCATACGGTTGTAATGAACCATTTGACTCACTTAAACTAAAAGGTTTGCGAATCCAAATCTCATTAGTTCTACCAAAAAAAACATTATATTTTGAATCCGAAATTGAATATACAGGATATCGTGCAAGAACAGTTTGTGCGTTGATTCCACTCATGACCATCATATATTTTTCTGCATAGATGATGGCCTGAGTAATCTGCATGGCTTGTCCCGATGTTGTTGACATATTGATATCCAATTGAATATGCGTTACGGTATTTGCGTATACCGAACCAACCTTGTCCGATTCAATTGGATATTCGGCTCCTTCTTCACTTACAACCTTAATACTCGATTTTGCATTTTCGCAATATGTCCTGATAAAAAACTCATGCTTGATACCATCGGTATTGTCGGGTGCGGAAAATGTAAAGGAATAATATCCTCTGTCGCTGGTTGTCGTATTCAAGTTTTTACTTTTTACTTCTTTCCCGTTCTCCAAGAAACAGAGTTCTACCTTTACTTGAGTGCAAATATGTTGATTATTTCTTCCACTACCTTCTATCACCTTTTGATCATCTATCCAATAGATATGACCGTCGATAGTGGCATTCCCCGACCGCATTTTGCTCGGCGATGTTGTGACCGTCGTCGTGACGCAGGCGTTATAAAATTCGCTCCGCAGTTGCTCTAAATCTGGATCTGGAATCGTATGATTTTCACGAGCATAACCACAATAGCTTTCAAACGCTGCATCGAGATTTCCCTCTCCGAGGAATACCTTATCCTCCGCAACATAGCTGTAAACGGCGGTCGAAAGAGTACCGCCGTCATCAAGCCGACAGAGAATTTCAATCATCGGAGGGTTTTCCGTCGATACCAAAACGACCGACAGCTCGAAGCCGTCATCTTTTTGCCACAACCCAAGCACCCCAAAGCCCTCTCCCGAGGTCTGAATGTTCGAGATCCGTTGCTCGCCATGTAGAGTACCTTTCAAAAAAATTTCTTCCCCAAATGCAAAAACTCCGCCATACCCATTTAAGACTAGATAATTGTTCATTGCGTAATCATTATAAGTCTCACACCCATCCTTTTTCATAGCATCAACAAGTTCTTTTTCGCTTGGTTCAAACCAAAAAAACAACCCTAACGCCAACATTACACCACAAATCAATGAAAGTAAAAAACTCATTTTCTTCATTTTATTATATCTCCT